>JBDNIA010000219.1:0-3987 GCA_041688525.1 Crocinitomicaceae bacterium
ATGTATACGGCGGAAGTTTCTTTTTCAAATTTAAATCCAGAGGAGCAACAAAAGCCTAAAATATATGCTAAAAATGCGCATGGCGACCCTTATTCGCCTTATTGGTATACATTGAATTTAAAAGCAATGTACACTATTAACAAGAGTTTCACGGTTAATGCCGGGATTGAGAACATAACCGACCAACGTTATCGGCCCTACAGTTCAGGACTCGTTGCAGCTGGAAGAAATATTACGCTTTCTATGAGAGTAAATTTTTAAACATAAAAAATCGGAGTAAAATTATTTGCTCCGATTTTTTTGTTTCATATTTTAGACTAATACTACTTTATAGATATCTTCTAATACTTCGATAGTATAATCAATTTCTTGTTTTGTGGTATAACGTGAAAACGAAAATCTTACATTGGGTTTATCATAAGGAGCATTGATGCCAGCAAGCACGTGCGAGCCTTTAACCGCACCTGAAGAACAAGCACTTCCTCCGCTACAGGCTATTCCTTTCAAGTCGAGCGTAAATAAAAGTAATCCAGATTTTTCAGTTTTTGGCAAGCAAACATTTAAAACGGTATATAAACTCTTATTTGGATCAATTTCTCCGTGAAATTCGACCTCGGGGATTGCTTTTCTAAGTTTTTCAATCAGGTAAGATTTTAGCGCTTGAATCTGCTTTTGATGTCCAGTAAGGTCTTCGTATGCTAAGTCAAAAGCTTTTGAAAGCCCTACAATTCCAATTGTGTTTTCAGTTCCGCCACGCAGACCTCTTTCTTGAGATCCACCATGAATTATAGAGTGAATTTTTACATTTTTATTGATGTAAAGAAAACCAACGCCTTTCGGCCCGTGAAACTTATGTGCGGCGCAAGTGATGAAATCTATATCGAGTTCTTTTAAGTCAAAGGCATAATGACCCATTGTTTGAACTGTGTCTGAGTGGAAAAAGGCACTGTTTTCTCGACAAATACGAGACACTTCTTGTATCGGTAATAGTGTAGCTATTTCGTTGTTGGCGTGCATCAATGAAACCAATGTGGGAATTCCATCTGAAAGAATATTATTCAAATCATTCAAATCAACATTGCCTTTTTCGTCAATTTTCAAATAAACGACTTCTATATTTTTTGAATTTGCAGCAGCCATAGCCGTATGGACAACTGCATGATGTTCAATAACCGTCGTAACAATCCGTTTAACACCAAGCGAATCAACGGACTCCTGAATGGCCATATTGTCTGCTTCAGTTCCACCAGAGGTGAAGATTATTTCGCTTGGTTGGCAATTGAGGTATTTTGCAATATTGCGACGAGCGGTTTCCAAATGCGCTTTTACTTGTCTACCAAAAAAGTGTGTAGAGGATGGATTTCCAAAACCTTCTTTGAGAACTGGAATCATTGCTTCTACAACTTCTGGGGCAACTGATGTAGTTGCTGCATTATCAAGATAAACGACCATGAAAATTATTTTTTTTACAAAGATAGTGAAAAGGGTAGATTTCATTAATCTTTCCAGAGTATTTGCCTAAAATCTTCTTGATCCTCAAGTGTTTTTTCATCATCGCAATTTTCTTGTAGCACAAGTAAGACCCAGAATGGTTCAAAAATAGTATATTCGCAAGCAAAAAATACTTCCATGCGCTTAACAACCTCAATACTTCTTTTGTCTATTCTAAGTTCGTGTTCTCTTTCTAAAAATATCCCGAATACTTATACTAGAAAAGATGAACCAGTAAAATTTCAAATAATAGACTTAAAAGATTTATTTGAAGGTCAGAATTTATTTGGACAAATATTGATTTACGATGAAAGTAGCAATCAATACACAAGTAGTGATTTTGAAGTAGCGAAAACTAAATTTATTCCAGCTTCAACTTTTAAAATTCCAAACACTTTAGTCGGTTTAGAATCAGGGGTGGTGGATGAAAATTATATTTTCAAATACAATGGCAAAAAACGCATGTTAGCGGCTTGGGAAAGAGATTTGAATTTGCGTGAAGCTTTTCAAACTTCGTGTGTTCCTTGTTATCAAGAGTTGGCAAGAAAAGTTGGTGCAGAACAAATGCGAACAATTTTAGATAGCATCAAATATCCAGGAATGATTTTCGATAATTCAACTTTGGATAACTTTTGGTTAAGCGGTGAATCAGCAATTTCGCCTTTAGAGCAGGTAGATTTCCTGAGACGACTAGCAACAAAACAATTTCCTTTAAAAGATGGGACTTTACAAGCTATGAAAAGAGTCATGGCAGTTGATACTTCTGCTTATGGAATTATATATGCTAAAACCGGACTTGGAGAAAGTGACGGAAAAGATTTAGGATGGTATGTTGGTTATATTCAAAAGCCAAAAAACAGGATTTACTTTGCTACGCTCATACGACCAGTTGCTGACTTCGACGAAGGCGTATTCATGGCCGAAAGAAAAACACTTACTTATAACGTATTGCGAACTTTGGGTTTTTGGTAGATTTACTTCAATATCCCTAAAGCGAATTCTAGATTTAATTTGGATTTTAAGTTTTCAGCCAAAGCATCAATTAGTTTGGTTTGCGCATCGATATAGCTAGTCTCTCTATAATTAACGAGAAACAGGGAGCTTTCGCCGTTGTTAAACAAGGTTTGCTCACCGAATACCAACTTTCTATAATCCTCTACCGTACGGTTAAAAATAAGTATTTGTTTGTACGTCGTTTTCCAACTATTTATTGCCATATTGGCCTTATATTCCACTAGCTCAGTTTTAAAGCTTAGATTGTTTTGCATTTCCTGCAACTGGATATCTGTCAACTTCAATTCTCCTCGAGCTTTACGGACAAATAATGGAAAGGCAAGCGATGCCCCCCAATTGTAATTATTGATTGAATAATTTGTGAATGGATTTTCAGCAATTGGTTCACTTAGAGCGTTGTAATTTAAATCTAATTTTGGTTTAAGGTTTTCTTTGTTTAATCTATATTCAACACGTTTAAAATCTATTTTGTATTGATAGCCCATTATTTCAGGATGTTGAGCTTTTAAGCTGTCAATTTGTTGAGCATAGTTAGTGTCAAAAGGCGATGGAATCATTGTCAATCGCGAAGTTGGAACTGAATTTAGATTCAGTTCCAAAGGGAAATAGCTTTCTGCCCACAGATAAACAGAAAGTAATTCTCGACTATTTTGTAACTCAAGAAGTGCCTGTTCCACTTGAAAATTTCTAGTTTGAATTTGAATTCCAGATTCTAAAGTGTCAAATGCTGGTTTATCTCCAAATAGCACACTTTGTTGTATCGCCTTGTAGCGTGTTTCAGCTAATTCCAGTGCCTCCCGATAAACAAGAAGTTTGTTATACGATTTGAACCAATCATAATAAGCTTTTCCGGCTTCGTATATTAGTTCATTCAGGATTCTTCTTTGCTCAACAACAGAACTTTCATTGAATATTTTTGCTTGTTTTAAGTCTGCTCGTCGCTGATCAATGAATAAACCTTTTCCGAGTGGAACAGATATTCCTGCATACCAAAGTCCGTCGTCTGGCGTATAATTTTGCGGATTTAAACGATTTCCGTTTGCATTTTGATAACCACTTTGGAGTTGTATTCCAAACCAAGTTGGTATTTGAAGATTAGCATCAAGAACGCTATAATATTTTGAACCATTAAAGTACTTTTGTGATGCGTCGCCTTGTAAGATAGGATCAAATCCACCTTTAGATTTCAAAAGATACGCTTTCCCTTTCGCGATTTGTAAATCGGCTTGTTTTGCAATCGGATGATAGGTTCGAACAATTTCCATAAAATTATCGAAGGACAAAATATCCGAAGACTTTGTCTGCGCAATTGTTCCTATAATTGGAACAATCAGGAATGAAATGAATAAAAGTCTTTTCATTTTTTGACTTTAGTTTTCACCATTGAAGACCCAGTATAATAGTTCGGCGGGAAACCATTAATTTGACGCCAAACTTCATAGTATATCGGAACGTCATCTAGTAACATCATGCCTTGTATTC
>JBDNIA010000220.1:0-12558 GCA_041688525.1 Crocinitomicaceae bacterium
GGCAATTCCTTTATCGTATTTATTGTCCTCGGGAAAAGGGACAGGCCCTAATATTGATTTCTCGTTGGAGCCACATTTAATAAATAGACACAAAAAAAGACCAAGTATAAATAGATATTTAACTTAACTTGATTCTTTCATTTTTGTATATTTTATAAATCTTTCGCTTTGTCAAGAACATCCCACGTGTGATCGGCAAGTAGGCGAGTGGTAGCGACATAAGTGAATGTTGTTTTACTTCGCCCCCAATCTATAGGTGAAATTAATGAGAGCAAATATTTGCCATCTACCTTTTCGTAGAGATAATATACATGATTAATGAGAGGCTCAAATCGCATTTCAGCTAAGTAAATATATTCGGAAATCCTTTTTCTATCTTGTAGTTTGTTTGCTTGATCAGAAAGCAATTTCATTTGCTCATAAATCTGATTCATCTGCATGTCAGTTTGGTGTTCCATTGCTGACAAAGCACGACCTTTTATTTTTCCTTGATCCTCAGGTTTTATAAGAGCAGAGCCAGCGTGATGCGCGTAAGGCAAAGTGCTTGGTGTTTCTGTAATTTTATCGGGATCGATTGGATTTATAAATTCTTCATTCATAATTTGTAAACGGTTGAAAGGTTATAAAGTTTAAATCTACTTTTTATATTCTTTCAATGTTTTTTCAATGATTGTAATACATTCCATGAGTTGCTCCTCTTTCATAACTAATGGTGGAGCAAAACGGATTATGTTTCCATGTGTTGGTTTTGCTAACAACCCATTTTCTTTCATTTCCACACAAAGATTCCAAGCCGTTTCGCTATCTGGTGTATCATTGATAATAATGGCATTTAAAAGGCCTTTTCCTCGTACCTTGACCACTAAATCTGTGTTGTCGATAATACGGTTCATTTCTGCACGGAAGATATTTCCTAAACGTCGCGCATTTTGAGAAAGATTTTCGTCATCAACAACTTCTAAGGCGGCAATTGCAACTTTTCCAGCTACAGGATTTCCACCAAAAGTAGAGCCGTGCTGACCGGGCTGGATGACGTTCATTATGGCATCATCGGCTAAAACAGCCGAAACAGGATAGGCTCCTCCTGACAAAGCCTTCCCCAAAATTAATATGTCAGGTCTAACATAAGTCGATTGTTGCTCACATTTATTTTCGCAAGAGCATTCCCCGCATACGGCTAATAAACTACCTGTTCTGGCAATTCCAGTCTGTACTTCGTCGGCGATGAACAACATACCGTTTGCATGACAAATAGCTTGTGCTTTCGACAAAAAGTCAGAATCTGGTGTAAAAACGCCAGCCTCACCTTGAATAGGTTCAACCACAAACCCAATAACGTCTTTTCTTTTTGAAACTTCCTCTAGCGCTTTTGTGTCGTTGTAAGGAATCGTAACAAATCCTGGTGTAAACGGACCAAAATTATTTTTCGCATTGGCGTCATCTGAAAACGAAATTATGGTTGTAGTTCTTCCGTGGAAATTTCCAGAACACACTACAATCGTCGCCTGGTTTTCGGCAATTCCCTTTTTTTCATATGCCCATTTACGCGCCAATTTAATTGCTGTTTCAACCGCCTCAGCGCCTGTATTCATGGGTAGAACTTTGTCGAAATTGAAATATTCTGTCACAAACTTTTCATAAGGCCCTAAAGCGTCGTTGTAAAATGCTCTTGACGTTAAAGTCAAAGTTTGTGCTTGTTTCGTCATGGCATCAAAGATTTTCGTATGACAATGACCTTGGTTTACAGCAGAATAAGCTGACAGGAAATCATAGTATTTTTTACCTTCAACATCCCATACAAAAACGCCTTCACCACGACTTAACACCACAGGTAATGGATGGTAGTTGTGCGCGCCGTGGCGGTTTTCCATTTCAATATAGTCTACAGGTGCTATTTTTTCATTTGTTGATTGCATGCGAATTATTCTGTTGATGTTTGCTTGTTCTTACTTTAGTTGTAAAACTAACGAATTCAGTGCGATTTTAAGGGAAATCGGAGAGAAAATATTTGTCTTATTTTTGAAAAACACGATCTTCTAATCGTTATCTATTTTAGAAATATTAAAAATAAGGGAAAATGCGAGCGAAGTTTAAGAGCGCTTAAAAATGTTGGTTTTGGTGTATTTCAAATAATTGGATAAAATTCGTCTGAGGATTATTCGTGGGCGTCAGTTTTAATATCTTCTCGAAGAAGAAAACGGCAAGTGTGACGTGTCGTTTGATGCACGATGCACGATAATTCACTTCGAAATAGGTATATTTATCAAAAAAAATAAAATGTCAAGTAAAAGAATTTTGAAAAGAGAAATAAACAACATGGTTTTGGATGTTGTAGGAGAGTGTTTTCATATAGAAGAAGCTGATTCATCTAAAAAAAAGAGTACTGAAGCTTTATTTGATAAAGTAGCAGATTTTCAAGATGTTATTTTACAAGAAATTCATCAAGCCAAAAGCAAAGCAGAATTCCGTTCAATTGTTGAGAAAGTGAACAAAATGCACGACGAGTTGACGGAAGACTTGAATACGCTGTAAAATTAAAATTTAGGAATCCCGTTCAATTGATGATGAAATTAAAGATGTCCTGTGCAACTAAATAGTACTGTCTATTGTTAAAAATGAATTAGAGGTTTTTAAAGAACAGTTTTGGTAAATATTATTTACTTATTTTTGAAAGGTGAGCCCTTAGGGCTCACCTTTTTTTGCGCGTATGTTGAGAGATAGAATTTTACTTGCTTTTGCTTTGTTGGTTTTCTTTTTTGTCCTTCTTTTAACAGGAGGGAAAGATACATTTGTGAATGCTCTTCTTTTGGGAGGGTTGATGGTTTACTTATGGATATTAGAGCTAATTCCAATATACGTTACGGCTCTTTTGCCCTTTGTATTAGGTGTTCCACTGGGAATATTAGATACGAATCAATTAGCGCTTTCCTATGGAGATAAAAATGTATTTCTGTTCCTGGGCGGTTTTATTTTGGCTCTTTCTCTTGAAAAATGGCATGTCCACAAACAAGTGGCTAAAATCATTATACACATTGTAGGGTATTCAAAACCAAGAATACTACTTGGCTTTTTGATTAGTACAGCATTGCTTTCCATGTGGATTTCAAATACAGCAACTGCACTGATGATGCTTCCAATGGCATTAGCAGTTTTAACGTCACTTCCTAAAAAAGATCAAGAGGGGAAGTTTGCTTTGTTTCTAATGCTTTCTATTGCTTATGCCGCTTCTATTGGAGGAATGGGGACTTTGGTTGGATCGCCGCCTAACATTCAAATGGCGGGTATTCTGGATAAATCTTTTGGTATTGAAATTGATTTTGCAGATTGGATGAAAATAGGAATTCCTGTAGCGATCTTGATGTTAACTTTTGTCTATGCCGTTTTCTATTTCTCTCTAGGTGCCGAAAGAAAAGAACATCCCGAAGATTTCGTTTTGGAGAAAAAACCTTGGACAAAAAATCAAATTCGAGTATCGCTTATTTTTAGTGTAGTAGTCATTTTATGGGTTTTTAAAAAACAAATAATAACATTAACAGGCTTTCCGTTTGGTGATGAAGGCGCTGCACTTTTGGGGAGCTTACTTTTGTTTATTGTTCCCGCGGAAGAAAACACAAGTTTACTTGTGTGGAAGGATACAGAAAAGTTGCCCTGGGGAATTCTACTGCTTTTTGGTGGTGGACTTGCTTTAGCTTCTGCGCTCGAATCAAATGGTGTGATTAATTATTTAACAACTTTTTTTGACGCGTTTAAGACTTGGGATTATTTCTGGCTATTAACAGTGATTATTGCAGTGGCAATTTTTGGAACTGAATTCATGTCAAATTTAGCATTAGTCACAGTATTCATACCTATAATTGGAGCTTTTGCGCTGGATTCTCAGTACGATGTTGTTCAATTATGCATACCAGTTACTTTGGCCGCTAGCTGTGCATTTATGCTGCCAGTTGGAACACCGCCGAACGCAATAGTATTTTCCTCCGGTAAGATTACAATTGCACAAATGGCGAGGATAGGTGTAGTTTTCAATATTTTGGCCTTGTTCCTGATTGCCACAATTGCTTACTACTTCATGTAAATTACGTGAACAATCCATCTGAAAATATTGTTAAAACGCAATGAATATATAAATTCGTAGTATGAAAATTTTAATTTCTCCAGCAAAATCTTTGGGACAGCAAAATCTACAAACAACACAATCTCCAAGCAAAGGTGAATTTTTAAAAGAGGCGGCATCTTTGGTTAAAAAATTAAAGAACTATTCGGTCAAAAATATTGAGAAGATGATGCATGTTAGTAACGATATTGCAACATTGAATCATAGCCGATTTCAAGCTTGGGAGAAACCAGAGATACAAACGGAAATTGTGCTGCCAGCTTTAGCGCAATTTACAGGTGAAGTGTACCGTGGTTTGGACGCTGAATCATTAGACGAAAAGCAACTGGATTACACTCAAAATAATTTGCGTATTCTTTCGGGAATGTATGGGATTTTGAAACCCATGGATTTGATGTTTCCTTATCGTTTGGAAATGGGAACAAGTTGGTCTGTAACACCAAAGACGAAAAATTTATATCAATTTTGGGGCACGAAATTATCTGCATTTTTAAATACAGAAATGGACAAAGGGGAGGTAGTTGTTAATTTAGCTTCCACAGAGTATTTTAAAGCCATCGACAAAAAAGAATTGAAAGCGAATATTATAACGCCGCACTTCAAAGAATGGAAGAATGAGAAATATTCAGTAGTTGCCATCTATGCAAAAAATGCAAGAGGAAAAATGACGCGTTATGCTATTGAAAATGAAATTACAGACGTTGAGCAGTTAAAGAACTTTAACCTCGATGGTTATTTATTTCACGAAACACTTTCTTCTGAAACGGATTGGGTTTTTACAAGGTAATTTTTTCTAAAGAGACTGATTCCATCTTGATTAAGGCCTTCATTATCTGATCGCGATCTATTTCCGTTAGCGTCACGGTTTGGAAGGTATTCACCAGATTTGCATCGAACGGCAATTTTACTTTGATATAATTTTCAGTAAATCCAAACATCATTCCATTGTCTTCGTCCGATTCTAAAAGTACAGATCGAGTAGTGCCTACCTGAGATTCATAAAAAGCGCGTTTCTTTTTGTCTGAAAGTATATGTAACATTTTACTTCTTTCGCGACGAATATTCATGGGAACAGCATCACCTAATTTTACGGCAGTTGTATTTGCTCTTTCAGAGTAAGTAAAAACGTGTAAATAGGAGATTTCTAAATCCTTAAGAAAATCAATTGTGTCCATGAATTCGTCGTCTGTTTCTCCAGGGAATCCTACTATGACATCAACTCCAATACAACAATCGGAGCGCAAACTTTTAATGTAAGCCACACGTTCAGCATAAAGCTCCCGCTCATATTTCCGTCGCATGGTTTTCAAGACACGATTATTTCCCGACTGAAGAGGAATATGAAAATGAGGAACAAATCGTTTGGATTCCTTTAAAGAGAAGTGAATGATCTCATTGCTCAATAGATTGGGCTCAATAGATGAAATTCTATAACGTTCTATTCCCTCAACCTTGTCGAGGGAACGAATTAATCCTTCGAAATTTTCATTTCCCCCTTGACCGAAATCGCCGATATTTACTCCTGTGATTACCACTTCTTTCACTTCTGTTTCTGCGATTTTCACAGCTTGTTCAGTGGTAGACTCAATTGTAGCATTTCTGCTCTTTCCTCGCGCCAAAGGAATGGTGCAAAACGTACAGAAATAATCACAGCCATCTTGAACCTTTAAAAATGATCGCGTTCTATCACCGTATGAAAAGGCTGGTACGAAATCAGTAGTGATTTTGATATTATCATAGGAGACAATTGCCTCCGTAGATTTCGTTTCAAGTTTCTCGATGTGTTCAATTAGATTGAATTTTTCATTTGCTCCTAAAACTAAATCAACACCCGGTATTTTTCCAATTTCTTCTGGTTTCAATTGTGCGAAACAACCAACAATACAAACAAAAGCTTCAGGATTTATTTTCAAAGCCCGCTTCACCAATTGCTTGCATTTTTTATCGGCGTTTTCTGTCACAGAGCAAGTATTGATAATGTAAATATCTGGATCGTCTTCGAATTCGACTTTTGCATGACCAGCATCTTCAAACAAACGAGCAATTGTTGAAGTTTCCGAGAAATTCAACTTGCATCCTAAGGTATAAAAAGCGACTTTTTTGTATTGTATCATAAACGAGAGGATAAAGATAATTGGTTTGTTGTTATTTTCAAATTAATTACTGATTAAGAAATATTCATTTTCATTTATTTTGACCCTTTTGTAAAGCACATATTTGAAAAGAATTAACTAACTTGGACCTGTAAAAAAATAATGGCAAGATGAAGGAAAGGATGCAAAACAATCTCGGAAATACTGCATCAAAAAAACGATGCCAATTCTTTTTTTTAAAGAATCAAAATGTGTGAGTTAACAATAGTGTCACAAAAGAAAAATTCGCCATTTTTTTAACTCTCAAAACAATTGATAGCGACAAAAAGAATTAATGTTGCTTTGTTGGCGGAGTAAATAAATAAAAAGAGATTTTGAATTGTGCATGTTCGTTTCTCTTTCGGCGAAAGTAGCTGAGTCTTTTAGTGAATTCAAGTAGTAAAGTTTCAAGAAATGAAAAAAGAACTTAAAATAACATACGAATACTTCTCAAATTTAAGCGAGTTATCCCAAGAGGATCAAGGATATGTCACAAAGGCGAGAGAAGTAGCGAGAAATGCACACGCTCCGTACAGCAAGTTTTATGTTGGTGCGACCTTAGTGATGGAAAATGATGAAGTCATTTTAGGCTCCAACCAAGAGAATATAGCGTTTCCGTCTGGACTTTGCGCTGAACGTGTAGCCCTGTTTTATGCTGGAGCGAATTTCCCTGGTTTAGCAGTCAAGAAACTAATCGTAGTTGCAAATGGTGATTTAATACCGAAAGAGGCGGTTCTCTCACCTTGTGGCAGTTGCCGGCAAGTCGTGTTGGAGTCACAAAACCGACAAGAAAATAATTTTCCAATCTACTTAATCGGCCAAGATGATAGTGTTCATATATTTAGCTCTATCTATGATTTAATGCCAATGGCTTTCGGAAAATAAATTTTTGAGAGCAGAAAGAAATGATTTACCTTTGTAAAAAACAACATTAAATGTCCTCAACGGAAACTTTAGAAAAAACGAGCATTTTAGACCAATTGGTCGAACAAAAAGATTTAATCGTATACAATGATGATTTCAACAGCTTTGATCACGTAATTGAATCTTTAATCAAAATTTGTGATCACGACACTATCCAAGCAGAGCAATGTACGTGGATAATACACAACAATGGAAAATGTCATGTGAAGCGCGGACCTTTTAAAGACCTGATGCCTATGTGTACAGGACTTCTTGAAAGAGGAATTTCTGCGGAGATTGAATAAAAAATCAAATTTTGATTGCAAGAAAAGAATAATTCTCTATCTTTGCACCCGTCTAACGCAAGAAAGACATTTGGCTTCGTAGCTCAACTGAATAGAGCACTACATTACGGCTGTAGAGGTTTCAAGTTTGAATCTTGACGAGGTCACTAATTAAGCAAAAAGTCCCATTCTATTTAAGTTTGGGGCTTTTTTTATGGTAGAACCCCAAGCGGATTTTTCATTGTTTTAATTCTTCTAATGCCCTTTGCTGGCTTTGGTTCTACAGCTGAGGCAAAAGTTTGAACAATTCAGTTTTTCTTAAACTAATTAAATGTCCAGTTATTTATGTAAAAAACTGGACAATTTATCTATATTTGTATTTGATAAAATAGATTGAAAACAACTGATTACATAGCATTTATAATTGATAGATTTCCGAAAGGTTATGTTTTCACCTATTCAGATTTTAGTATAGAGGTGAGTAAGAAGCAAGCGCTAATCAAAGCCCTCAATCGAATGGTATTATCCGGGA
The DNA here is from genome assembly GCA_041688525.1 of Crocinitomicaceae bacterium. Classification (GTDB taxonomy): domain Bacteria; phylum Bacteroidota; class Bacteroidia; order Flavobacteriales_D; family Crocinitomicaceae; genus UBA2040. The sequence continues at coordinate 7,966 of JBDNIA010000220.1, forward strand.
AAATAGCCAAACTTTCAAAGGGTAAATACTACAAGCCGGAAACTACACCCTTCGGAGATTTACTTCCGAATCAAAAACAAATTGTTAAAGATTTGTTGGAAGAGAAAGGGAAAATCAAAGGATACCTTACCGGTTATAGTATTTACAATCAATTGGGGTTAACAACACAAGTGAGTAATACGATACAGATCGGGAGGAATGAGATTAGACCTAGTTTTAAAAGAGATGGCTACACTATTGCATTTATAAAACATAAAAATAGTATCACCAAAGACAATATTCCCTTGTTGCAAATTTTGGATGCTATCCGTTATATTAAAAAGATACCAGATACCAATACAGAAAATTCATGTATCCGATTTATTGCCATTTTGAAGCAATTAAAAGAAAAGGATCTTTTATTGATCATGCGCCTGGCAATTAAATATTCACCAGCCACCAGAGCATTGTTAGGAGCGATGTTAGATGAACTAAAATCAACGAAAACAGAGTCGCTTTATGACTCGTTGAACCCTATTACAAAGTATAAACTAGCAGGTGCTTTCTCAGTATTGTCCACTGCAGAAAAATGGAACATCATATGAAGCTGCACCAAGAACCTAAATTATTTTCAGATACGATAAGATCAGCGGCACAACATTTAAACATCAAACTTGAGTTTGTTGAAAAAGACTATTGGATAACCCTAGTATTGTTTGAACTTTCAAGGAGCAAATTCAGCGATATTTCTGTTTTTAAAGGTGGGACGTCACTATCTAAAGGGTACAACTTAATCGAAAGGTTTTCTGAGGATGTTGATTTGGCAATCATTGATGATGGAAATACATCTGGGAATAAAGTAAAAACCATTATTCGAGCGCTAGAAAAAGAAATTACGCATGGATTAAATGAAATAAATACGAAGGGCATTACAAGCAAAGGGTCACAATTTAGAAAATCTGTTTTTGAATACCCATCGATAAATAAGATTAATTCGGGCAATAACTTGATTGTAGAAATTAATTCGTTTGCCAATCCATTTCCTTATAAACGTTTATCAATAAAAAGTATGGTGTATGACTTTTTGGTGCAGACTGGTCATGAAACGTATATAGATCAATACGATTTGAAGCCATTTCAGGTGAATGTGTTAAGCGAGGAACAAACCTTGCTGGAGAAATTAGTTTCATTAATTCGTTTTTCATTTAATTCAAATCCAATTGATAGTATATCTCAAAAAATCAGACATTTTTATGATCTGTATTACTTGATGAGTAATCCAGAATGTGCTTTATTTGTTCGCTCCGAATCATTTAAACAACGATTCGAAGAAATAATACAGCACGACCGTCAAATATTCGATGAACCATTTGGATGGCAGTCCAAACAAATTTTAGATTCACCCTTGGTAAATGATTTTGACAATGTTTGGGGTCAATTAAAAATCATATATCAAACAGAACTTTCCGCTTATGCATACCGGCCAATCCCAAATGAAGCTGAAGTGTCGAATTGCTTTAAGAAACTCATTCAACAAATCAGTTAGATGATTTATTATTATTATTTTCTTTTCCTTGGCTATTTGGGAAGTATACTCCCAATCCATTCGGGTATTGTAATCTTTATAAAGATTTGATTTTTAGAGTTACAAAAACGCTTTAATATCCTCTAAGAAGTTTGACGTATTTCCTTTTAAGGTCACAAAAGAGTAAAAGCTAGCGAAAGCCCCAGTAAAATGGGGCTTTTTTTATGTTGAAACTTTTTTAAATCGTGAGAGTATATATTCCAACCTACTTAATAGGGCCAACATTGCCACTTCCTTCTTGGAGTTGGAATCAAAATGGAGGTGTTGTCGATCAAGGTTTTAATTCTTATCAAACACCGTATACCTTAACGCAGAGTGGCTTTTATACATCTACTTTGAATACAGGACCATGCGATTGGGAATCTGACAAGTTAGATTATACAGTTGCACCATACGAACATTGTGAAATTGAAGCAGTCAAAATTATTGAGGTGTACGAAATAGATGGTCCTTATTGCACTTTTACGTATATGATAGAAATAAATAGCATCATAAAAACTAATCCAGAACTCAACCTAAGTCAATTTTAGTAAAAATTTTTTCGAGATGATCTGCGATAGATTTATTTATCGGAATATCTAGAAACCTGAATATTCGCGGGTTTTAGAACGTTTCATTTGACTTCCTGAACTTTAGATAATCGACTTTTCTCCATAACGAGAAAAATTATGCAGCCTTATTTCAAACTTGACGAGGTCACAAAAGGAAAAGTATCCTCCTTGATAATCTATACCTAAGTAGTGAGAGATTAGGTTAAAATATCTGGAGCTGATAATTCAAAATTGAAGATTATGAGTTTTCCCTTGAAAATACGAGGACAAAGGAAACAAAAGTGAGTCCTCCTCAAGTCTCTCAAATTATAATTAGTCAAAACGCCTTGTTGCCCTTTCTTCATTTCCTTCAATTTATTTCTATCATTGGTTACCCAAATTAAATGTGTAACTTGGTTTCCTGCCGAACACTAACGTTCCACTAATACTTCTTTTAAAAGAAAATATGTTGTCAAAAGAAATAAATTTAAAATCTGTTTTTCCGAGCAGCGTTATTGGGCTCATCATTCTCGATGAGCACGGTGAAATTGAGAATATCAACAATAGAGCCTTAGAGCTTTTGGGATGCATGGAAAATCAGTTGATAGGCACTCAATTTTCAAACTTAGTAGTGGAATCGGAGAAAGATAAAGTAAGTCATTATTTTAACTCAGCTAAAAGTATTCATGACGAGAATAGAATTGAAATTAAAGTCAAAGCGAGGATCAATGAGTCCATTTCTGTTGAGTTGGAACTGATATTTCTAGATTCAGATGTTCGAAAAAATTATATTGGAATTATTATAGACAGCTTAAATAGACAGCGTGTAGAAAAAGAACTTATAGACCTTAAAGAAGCAAAACTAGAAGTTTTTAAAAGGCTGGAAGAAGAAATAGAATTGAATGAATTAAAAAGCCGTTTTGTTACGATTGCTTCTCACGAATTCCGGACACCTTTGGCAGGTATATTGTCTTCTTTACAATTGATTAAGCGTTATATAGATTCAGAAGCACATAAATGGAATGAATTTAACAATAAAGGTAAAATAGAAATCCATTTTGATAAGATAGAAGGTTCAGTTCTTAATTTAAATCATATTCTCAATGATTTTTTATCATTGGGCAAAATCGAAGAAAATAAAATTACGTGCCATTATACTTGGTTTAATATTTCTTTGTTTTTAGATAAAATGAGACAAGAACTGCAACCGCTATGTAAATCAGGTCAAAAAATTAAGTGCACGCATTTTGGCGAGAATGAAGAAATTTACCTTGACAAGCATATTCTTAGAAATATCATAAATAATCTTGTTTCAAATTCAATTAAATATTCTGCTGAGAATAAAACGATACAATTAACCTCAAGAAGTAATGAATCTCATCTAATCATAGAAATAGAAGACGAAGGAATAGGTATACCTGTTGCTGAACATAAAAATATTTTCAGTAGGTTTTTCCGCGCAGGAAATGCGTTAAACTATGAGGGAACGGGTCTTGGACTCAACATAGTGAAAAAACATGCCGAATTAATGAATGGGAATGTAACTTTTGAGAGTCAAGAAAATAAAGGTACTACGATCTGCCTAAAATTTTTATTAAACGAAAAACAGCGAAATGAAAAAAATATTACTAATTGAAGATAATAAAATTATGCGGGAGAATACCGCAGAGTTGTTGCAATTAACCGGTTATGAAGTTGAAGTAGCTGTAAATGGTAAATAGGGTATAAAAAAAACCAAAACCTTCCTTCCCAACCTCATTATCTGTGATATCATGATGCCTGAACTTGATGGCTATAGTGTTCTTCATCTATTAAATAAAGAAACTGTGACTGCTAGTATACCTTTTATTTTTTTGACTGCCAAATCGGAAAAATCCGATATGCGACAAGGTATGAATATGGGTGCTGATGATTTTCTAACAAAACCCTTTCAAGATATTGACTTACTCAACGCGGTGGAAAGCCGGTTTAAAAAACTAGAGATTTTAAGTAATAAATATGATCTTCAATCCGAAAAAGTGCATTTTTTTCTAAAAGATGTCAGTAAAGATTTGTCCTTGGAATACCTTTCGGAGAACTATGATAGTCAGCATTATAAGCCAAAAGAATTTCTTTACCGGGAGGGAGAATATGGGCATTACCTATACTTAATTAATGAAGGGCAAGTAAAAACTTACATGCTGAATGAAGACGGAAAAGAATTTATTACATCGATTTTTGGGCCAGGAGATTTTTTTGGTTATAAATCTATTCTGGAAGATCGGAATTATAACGAATTTGCTGAAACAATACAAGAATGTCAAATCTCTAAAATACCGAAAGCTGATTTCCTTTCACTTATTCACAAGAACATAGATATTGCTGAAAAGTTTATAAAAATGATGTCTAAAAATCTTTCGCATAAAGAAGACGAGCTACTACAACTCGCCTATAGCTCGGTAAGAAAAAGGATAGCAACCAAACTAAAAGAGATAATTACAGATTCTGCAGAAAATTATA
>JBDNIA010000221.1:0-3006 GCA_041688525.1 Crocinitomicaceae bacterium
ACTTGTTTCCGCCTGTGAATTTCCGCACGCGCCATCTGATAAATTTCTATTTGGATCAAGTTTGTTGCGTTTCAAGTGAGAAATTATCAAATGCGGATAACAACCCGTTGTATTAAAAAGATAATTTTTAATCTCTAGGGCCGTTTCAATAGTAAAAATATCAGTTGCATAAACAGGATTATTACACGACCTATTTGGTATTGATGAAGGTTCTAAACTGCCGCCATGTGGCACTGAAATAACGAACGGAAGTGTTCCAATTTGATACTCGACATAGTTATTTGTGCCAAATACAATCTGTTGTGCAGATGCTAAGGTAGTGAAATGTGTAGTAAATATGAGCAGAGATAATATTTTGATGCGCATTGTCTATCGGTAAAAATAGTTGCTAATTGGATTTTATTTAATTATAAAGCTAATAAATTTTTCTAGTCATTCTCTCAAGGACCGGAAGAAAATGGCTAAGCTTTTGAAGCCCACAGAAAATTTTATAAAATTCCTTAAGAATATAAAGCCAATAATTTAGTTGAACTTCACACCTCGTTAAATACAACTTGACGCACTCGCAGTGTACAGAAGTAAAAAAGCCTTTTCCATGTCTATTTCAAACCATAAGAAGCCATGTCGTATGTTAATTTCCCTGCGTTTGTTCAGCCATTAATTCGGTCAACACTTGCTTAAAAGTATCTATAGGTTGTGCTCCTGTTAAAGCGCTTTTTTTATTGAATACAATTGTTGGCACTGAGTTTACACCTAAACTTTTCCAGTAATCTTCTTTGCCCTGAACTTCTCTACGAACTTCTTCGTTGTCTAATTGAGCAAGTGCTTCGTCAGTATTCAAGCCAACATCCAACAGAGCTTGTTCCAAAACTTTTCTATTTGAAACATCCTTTCGTTCACTGAAAAATGCTGTCGTTAAACGCATTGTTAATTCTGTTTGCTTGTTACAACCTTTTGCATATTCAATTAAAACATGCGCATCGAAGGTATTCACCATTCGCATATCTTCAAAATAGTCGAAGGTGAAATCCAACTCTTTTCCAACAGCCGTCATCTGATTTTTCGACTGGTTTTGCTGCTCCACTGTTGAACCATATTTTTCTGTAAGATGCTCCGTAATATTTTGACCTTCAACTGGCATATTCGGATTTAACTCAAAAGGTTGCCATTCTATTTCAACTCTATCGGCTATGTCCATTTCTGAAATAGCCTTTTCTAATCGTTTATATCCAATGGTACACCAAGGACAAACGACATCTGAAACGATGTCTATTTTTAATTTTTCTATCATTTTTTACGTCTTATTCGATCTCTAAAAAAAGCTATCGTTTTCTTCCCCAGTAATACTACCCGTATAATATTGCAAGATTTTATTCAGCAACACTTTAATTTCTTCAATAGATTTTGAATAGATAACATTTACAGGAACTTCCCAATTTGCATCTTGGATAATTTGAATTTTAAATTCCCCTTTATTGGAAACTATATCGCCGTACCAGCCTACATCAATTACCAAATGTTCTTCGGGAAATGAGCATTCAAGCAAGTCTTCCTTCAAGTAAAGCAAACTGTCTTCCTCATTAAATGAATGCTCAGGGTCATAATCGTAAAAATCATGTGTGCTAATTTCGCAATCTGAGGGGAAGTCTATTTCTTGGAGTTTTATCATCTTTTGGGAAGCCTACGATTTTATCTTAAAGTACAAAGATGCAAAAACGAATAGCGAATTGAAGTATAATCCAAGTCGCTATTTCGAAAATGAGGTTAGGATTTAACTATTATTTCAGTTTCTTTAATAATATTTCAGCTACCAACTCAGATGATGAAGGATTTTGACCTGTAATCAATAAACCATCTTCAACAGCATACGGATTCCAATCTGCTTTTTTAGAATAAATTCCACCGTTGCTTTTCAACATGTCTTCCACTAAAAAAGGGACAACTGAAGTCAATTGAACCGCAGCTTCTTCAGAGTTTGTGAATCCAGTAACTTTCTTTCCTTTTACCAAAGAAGTTCCATCTGCTTTTTTAGTGTGTTTGAAAATAGCAGGAGCGTGACATACCGCAGCAACTGGTTTTCCAGTATTATAGAACACTTCAATTAGAGCGATTGAGTTTTTGTCCTCTGCTAAATCCCATAATGGTCCGTGACCACCAGGATAAAACACCGCGTCGTAATCTGCTGGATTTATCGACTTCAATTTAACCGTCTTAGCTAAAAGTGCTTGAGTTATTGTGTCTTTGTTGAATCTTACAGTAGCTGGTGTTTGAGAATCTGGAGAGGCACTTTTGGGGTCAATTGGTGGTTGTCCACCTTTGGGAGATGCAATCGTAACTTCAAATCCATTGTCAATCATTACATAATAAGGAGCGGCAAATTCTTCGATCCAGAATCCTGTTTTTTCACCAGTGTTTCCTAAATCTTCGTGACTTGTTAATACAAATAATACTTTTTTCATTTTGCTGTTGTTTTCTGTTTTTACGTTTGTGTTATGATCTTTCAATTTACTTTCGTCATCTGCCTTTATTGCCCAAGATGAAAGTAAAGTGATTGTAATTAATAATGTTGAAATTCTTTTCATTTGATTTCTATTTTGATTCTAGATCAAAAGTAGAGAAGATAAAACGTTTAAAAATTGATGTATGGTAAGTACTTTAATTAATCTAATTATTTCCTTCCATTAAGCGCTTTTTGATTTCAAGGAATTCACCTAAGTTTCCGCTAAGCCGACTTATTTTGGTATTATTCATTTTAAAACGAAGTTTACCCAACCAAGAACCAGGGCAGACGCATTAAAACCTTACTTAAAAATGTTAATAACTATCTGATAATCCGTTAATTAAATGCTATTTAAATAATTTATGATTTGTATATTTATCTGATAATCAGATGTATAAGTTATGAAAAATAAAAATATTATTGAGCTTCTTTCAAAAATGAAAGATCATAGAATTGAAAGAAAAAAAGAGCATTTATTGACCGATATAATTGTCATTACGATGTCT
>JBDNIA010000222.1:0-9762 GCA_041688525.1 Crocinitomicaceae bacterium
ATAATTTAAATGTAAGACCTATGGTTGTTCCTGACCATTTCGATATTACCTTATCCGTTGAAGGTCGGGAAAGGAGGTTTTTAATGTCATTGGATGGCATAACTCAGAATATTCGTCAAGGCGAGATAATAAAGGTTAAGAAAGCGGAATTTTTTGTAAAGGTTATTAAATTTGAGGATAATAACTTCTTAGATACCATTCGAAACAAAATGATGTGGGGTTTAGACAAAAGAAATTAATCTCTTCTGCGCTTTTTTTTCGGAATAAAAAATCAAATTATAAATTCAAATAAATAAAATAATATGAATCGTTTAAAAATAATCGCCAGCTTGTTTTTGGCACTTGGAATAAGTTGTGGTGTTCAAGCCAAGCCTAAAAAACCAAAATTAGAACCAGGAATTTATGCCGAAATCACGACTCCAAAAGGTATAATCTTCCTTCAGTTAGAGTATGAAAAAACTCCTTTGACAGTTGCAAATTTTGTTGGACTAGCAGAAGGAAAATTGACCGTTATGGATTCAATAACTTTTAGTAAACCATTTTATAATGGAATCAATTTTCACAGAGTTATTAAAGATTTTATGATTCAAGGTGGTGATCCTGACGGAAATGGTTCTGGCGGTCCTGGATATAAATTTCCAGATGAAATCGACAAATCCTTAACGCACTCTGGACCTGGGATTCTATCTATGGCTAATTCAGGTCCAGGAACGAATGGAAGTCAATTTTTCATTACGCACAAAGCTACACCACATTTAGATGGAAAACATACTGTGTTTGGTCATGTGATTTCTGGACAAGATATCGTCAACGCCGTTGAACAAGGCGATCAAATGTCAATAAAAATAATTCGCAAAGGGCGTGCTGCAAGAAGGTGGAACGCTACAAAGACTTTTGCAGCAAACTTTGATAGACTTGAAAAAAAAGAAAGAGCGCGTGAAGAGGAAATGCGTATGGTGCGTGAAAAACAAGAAGCTGAATACAAAGCTGAAATGGTTGCACAAGAAAAATATATTGAGAAGATAAAAGATTTAAGCGAAGAAGAATATGTAAAATTCATGTATGGTGAGGTTAAAAAAGTATTTCCACAAGCGCAACTTTCGCCTTCTGGATTAGTTTATATCCTAGAAAAATCTGGTAACGGAGAAAATGCCAAAGCCGGTGATAATTTGTCCGTTCATTACAAAGGAACCTTCCGCACAAGTGGAAAACAATTTGATAGTTCTTATGACAGAAATCAAGCTATGACATTCAACTTCAAAGAGCAACGAATGATTCCTGGTTTTGAAGAAGGTCTCGAAATGATGTCAAAAGGAGCAAAAGGAAAATTTATTATACCCTACTTTCAAGCATATGGCGCGCAAGGTCGTCCCGGAGCTATTCCTCCCTACAGTGATCTGGTATTTGATTTAGAAATGCTTGACATTAAAGATGGAAACCACGAAGGTCACGATCACTAATAATAAGCTGATTTAAAAAAACATTTACTCGGATTTCCCAAGCGAACTGTTAGGGACATACCCACAAATGCATACCAGTCCTTGGTTGAAGCGTCTCCACGAGCGCCATATCGGGACTGGTTTAATGTTTTATTACCGAGTTCAGCTGCCATTTGACCATTTGCCGCAGCCAAATCTGATGAAGAGAGATAAGACGAACTCCCAACGTCGTCCAGATAATCTGTAAAGGTTTTACGAATTCCATATTCTATTCCTAAAGACATCCACTTGCCCAAAGAAAAACGACAACCTAATCCGATTGGTAGTGATAATTGTGTTCGTACGTAGTTATTTTTTGATGACAAATTAGAACCTTGACCTTCCGTGCCTATTTCCTGAAGAACGACTTCCTTGTCATTATACGTGGTTTTTGGATTGAAGTGAAATACAGCTAATTCAACGAGTAGATAAGCTGTACCTTTGTATCTTGGATGTCCGATTTGAAACGGCCAATAGTTGAACTCTAATCCTCCACCCAATTCCCAAATATCGCTTTTCAAATTCAAATTTCTATTTCTCAACTGAGAATAGCGCGAATCCTTATCATCTGCCTTAACAGAGCCATACATTGCATTAAATCGCAACGCCAGTCGACTATTTATGTTGAATCTATAAATTAATCCTCCAGCTGGTTGTAAGTCTTTAAAGTGGCCATATTGATTCAAATCACCCAAATAGTAACTTCCTCCCACCAAAAAACCAAGTTCCGAGCGCGAACGATTATTCGCCCGTTGAGCTTGAGCTATTGTTGGGGAAAACAAGATTAAAATTAATAGATAACGCACTTTATTGATCATTTCCGAGTAAGAGAACGCTAAATTACCATTTTTGTTGCAGGTAGCAGAAAGTCTTTTTGTTTAAAATTTAACATATTATTATAAATTTAACATTGCTAAAAGAACTGAACATCTTACCTTTGCTAAAAAATTTATTTATGACCTCTGAGCAGTTGCTTTTAGCCAGTGAAAAATTCGGAACACCGACTTACGTTTACGATGCTAACAAAATTCGCACGCAATATAAACGTCTGGAGAATGCATTTGATAAATTGCCAGTTAAGCTTCATTATGCAATGAAAGCCCTAAGCAATATCAATGTGTTACGTCTATTAAAAAATGAGGGCGCCGGTCTCGATGCTGTATCTATACAAGAAGTTCACTTGGGGCTGCGCGCGGGATTTATGCCTCGTTCAATCATGTATACGCCAAATTGCGTTGATTTTTCTGAAATTCAAGAAGCTGCTGAAATCGGCGTGCATATCAATATTGATAATCTGACGATACTTGAAGAATTTGGTCATGTTTACGGAAACTCCGTACCATGTTGCATTCGAATAAATCCGCACATAATGGCCGGTGGAAACAGCAATATTTCGGTTGGACATATCGATTCAAAATTTGGAATTTCCATACACCAAGTTCGTCACATCAAGAGAATTATAGAAAATTACGGCATACGTGTAAATGGTCTTCATATGCACACAGGTAGCGATATTAATGATGCTCAAGTATTTTTACGCGGTGCCGAACTCTTATATGAAGCAGCAAACTCCTTTCCTGATTTAGAATTCCTTGACTTTGGTTCTGGATTTAAAATAGCTTATAAAGAAGGCGATTACGTCGCTGAAATAGAAAAAATCGGATATGATATTGCACAATCATTCCGTCAATTTTGCATAGAATATGGAAGAGAATTAGAACTTTGGTTTGAACCTGGCAAATACATTGTCAGTGAGGCTGGCCAATTATTAGTTCGAGCTAATGTTATTAAACAAACGACCTCAACTGTCTTTATCGGGGTTAATAGCGGCCAAAATCACCTCATCCGACCCATGTTCTACAATGCCTATCACCAAATTGACAATATTTCCAATCCAGAAGGAACGAAACGTTTGTACTCGGTTGTTGGTTACATCTGCGAAAGCGATACTTTGGGTTACGATAGAATCCTAACCGAAGTAAACGTAGGAGACATTCTATCGATTAAAAACGCCGGTGCGTATGGTTTTTCCATGGCGAACAATTACAATTCGCGTTTCCGCCCGGCAGAAGTTTTGGTGGATGGTGATTCTATTCAACTGATTCGCAAGGTTGAAACTCTGGAGGATTTGGTTGCAAATGAGGTTGATTTGGAGGAGTTTAAAACTCAAAAAAAAAACATTTCTCAAAAAAAAAAGCCCAACGGCTAAGACCTAATTGATCTTGTGCTTTTTAAATCGATACCATCGGATTTAAAAGTGTAGAACAATTCGTCTAAAACAGAAGGTAAGCAAATCGAAAAATACAAGTATTGATTCATTTTTGAATTTTCAGATATATTTAGCGGTAAGTGAAAACCGCAATTTTACTCATTTTTTATTTTTTTCAAAAAATAGTTGAATAGGATATGTGCTAGTTTAATTTTTTTAATTTACATTCGGTTTAACCTGTTGAAAAACAATGATTAACAATTGTTAATTATTTTAACTTTCATTTATTTAACCAAATTAAAATTACCATTATGAAACAGCTTTTATCCATTTTATTCCTAATTAATGCCTTTGCATTTTTTGCTCAAGAACAAATACAAATTTCTCCAGACGGAATATTTGACAACGTATTTACGCAAGATGGAACGCAAGTTCATTTAAAAGATTTATTTGTTGATGGTCGATTCAGAGACTCTGTGGGAATGCCAGAGGCTCTCCTAATACCTTGTTCTAGTGGCTATTTTAATTTGTATTACGAAGTTGGAAGTGGAATGGAAGGAAATTCGCCACTTGAAGTGGCAAGACGAAATGTACTTTGTCAAGTTTTTAGTGATCTTTCTCAATTTATTGTAAACCCAAATCCAAATACAAAAGTCAATATTCTGTTAGGGGACCTCGACAATTCATTATCTGGATATAATCCAAGTTCAAATCCTAACCCTGCAGCGACGAGTGGTGTTTTAGGAATTGGAACTGGATTTTATGTATTTCCGATTGGCGCTCCAAATTATGGTGGTATAATTGATAATCAAATTTGGAAAACTATAAATTCTGGAATTGATGCATACACGAATGTGGCTTCGCCATTATATTCAACGACTTCATCATCTGTCTCTGGAGGTCTTTATTTTCATGGAAAGATTTCTTTTAATTTTTCAAACCCTATCATGAATTGGCATTTAAACTTGTCTCAGTAAACCCCATCAGGTCTTTTGGATTTTTATACGGTGGCGCTGCACGAGATTACACATGCTCTAGGTTTTATATCTTTAATCAATTCAACCGGAAATTCAGTTTTTGGTGCAAGCAATAAATATTATTCTCGATATGATTTGTTTTTAAGAACCCAAGGAAATCAAAATTTAATTACCAATAATGGAAATATTTGCTCAATGTACGCATACACCTTTAATCCCCAATTGAATTCTAACGTATTAGCTCCTTCTGGGATAATATCAGCTCCAAATGACCCTGATTGTTCTTCCCAACTCAAATTTGCAGGGACTGTAAATCAATTGACTTATACACCTTCTTCTTTCGACCCTGGAAGTAGTTTAAGTCACTTGGAAGATCTATGTCATCTGCCAGTTGGAACTGGCTATGCTGATGATCAATATTATCTCATGTCTAATTCTGGAAGTTTTGGCCCACTCTTTATGAAAAGATTTTTAAAACCTGAAGAGCGCAGGGTTCTATGTGATATTGGCTATAAAGTAAATACAACCTGTGGTAACTCTACAAATTTAACATACGTAAACTATGGTGGCTCGCAATGCGGAGGTCAAGACGTGGTTGGTGTAAATGATGGGATTATTCAATTCGGCCCGTCTGCTGTTAGTTTTCAACACATTACGACGGTTGGAGCCCCTCCTCTATTAATTTCTGGGGTATGCAATAATGATTGGAATACGGTGAGTTTTGAATGTTTACAAAACCTTTACAATAACGGAACCATTAACGTTTCAAGTGGAACAAATTTCACATTTACAGCCACTGCACCGGGAATCGCGGTATTGCGTTACATTCCTGTTTCGTCTTCTGGAAAAAGAGGGAATATAACCTACATTTATGTTTACGTAAAATCTGCCAATTGCAATCCGTCACTATGTAGTTTTATTAACAATAGTGGCTTTGAAAGTTCAACTACATGCGGTCAGCTAGGAGATTTGAACCCGTCAATCATTTTGGATTGTTGGACAAAATTTACAAATACCCCAGATGTATTCAAAAGAAACTGCTCAAATCCGAGTGCAAGTGTTGCTTCCCAATTAACAATTCCTACACCCTATAATTCTCCTCCGTCAGATACATGGAATGGTTTCCCGAACAACGGTTTTCTTGGTGTTTTAAGTTCGGGAGGTACTGGTTTCCCTCATCTCGATGAATCTGCACAAACTTTATTAAACTTTCCATTAATCCCTGGTAATTCTTACACCTTAAGTTTTCGATACAAACTTAGAAATACAGCGATGATGACAGCGCCATTGCCACCCAATGGTCTGGGCAGCATAACGTTTGCAGGATCAGGGTCTATTCTGGTTCCGTTGTCCACAGGATTAATAGCAACAACTGCTTTACCTTCCTCAGTTACTCAATTGGGTTCTCCTTTTACAGTAGTCAATGATAATCAATGGCATTTGTTAACCCAAACCTTCACCTACAATGGATTGATTAATTTGAACAATTTAATTGTAATGAACACCTCAAATATGAACACATTGGTAAATCAACCAGATGTTTATGTGTTCATAGACGACGTAAACCTTACCGAAGTAAACCCTGCAACCGCATTAACTTTTCCAGATATTCTTTGCATCAACCAAAGTATAGCAGATATGTCTATATACGCCCCAGTGCCAGGTGGAACTTTTAGTGGTCCAGGTGTTAGTTCATCAAGTGGCATTTTTAGTTTTAGCTCGACAATTGCTGGTGTGGGAACTCATATTATTACTTATACCTATACAACTATCAATGGGTGTGTATTGACAATATACGATCAAATTCAAGTGGCTGGCACTTCACTTTTTGGAACAGCCTCTGCTTTGCCACAAAATGCCTGTGTTGGGCAAACAGTTACCTTATCAGGTGCTAGCGTAGGAGCAACATCTCTAACTTGGAACCCTGGAAATATTTCAGGAAGTACTTTCAGTACTGTGTTCTCCGCACCTACTTTGTATACACTAACAGCGACCAATTCCGCCGGATGTGTTGCAACTGCCTCTGTTCAAGTCAATGCTGCGCCTCCCGCAACAATTACCGTTTCGCCAAGCACAAGCTCTACTTGTCCTGGACAACAAGTAACACTTACAGCATCAGGGGGAAACAGCTACTCGTGGTCGCCAAATGTGGCTTTATCGGCAATTACTGGCGCATCAGTAAGTGCTTCGCCAACTGCAACCCAAATGTATACTTTAACAGGTACCAATGCCTCAGGCTGCTCAGCAAGCGTTAATTCTACTATTACCGTTCTACCCTGCACAGACTGTATGTCTGGTCCAGGCACGGTTTGGTCAGGTACAATTACGAACCAAACGCCAGCTGCAAATTCTACAATTCGTATCCCCAACAATATTTCCATTTCTGGCAATGTTACTTTGACTGGCAACAACGTGAAAATCATGTCAAATGTGACGATAACAGTTTTACCAAATGCAACATTAAATGTCAACGGAGCGCATTTATACGCTTGCGATAAAATGTGGCAGGGAATTGTTGTACAACCCGGCGGTAAAATAAATATTCAACCGTATATACTTTCAGGAAATATTCAAAAAACAGCGTTGATCGAAGATGCAATAGTCGCGTTGGATTTTGTTGCAATTCCAAGCTCGCAGCCCGCTGCAATGCTGCAAGTAAACAACGCTACATTTAATAAAAATGCAACAGCAATAAGAATTCAAGGTTATCCTTTTGCAAATGCTTCTTCTGCATTTCTCGTAAAAAACAGTTTGTTTACGTGCAGAAATATTTACAATTCTGTTTCAGCCACTTGGCCGCTGACTACCGCAGTTAAAGCAGCAAACAACAACACCAATCAATTTTTAGAACCCTATATTTCAGTCTATCCCCTTACATATATGAAGTTACCATTAAACTCTAGTTTTTCTGAAAAAGGTATCCAAATGAATTCTGTAGGTATGACTGTAACCTCAACTCCGTATGCTTATAATTCTATTACAATCGGTTCGGCAATAGCAGCGGAGCATAATGTTTTTGATAATTTAAAAGTGGGCATTCATGCAGAAAACTCCAATCTAAAAATCATCAATACGACCTTTCAATTTACCCGTGAAATTTCAAATTCGCTATTTAACTCTGGCGGAATACCAAATACTGGAACAGGAATTTATGCCAATTGGTATGACGGACCTGGCAATAAATTAGATGTTGCAGGTACTGCAGCTCAACCGAACAAGTTTTATGGTTTGTCAAGAGCAATCCATACAAATAAGTACAGGGATGTGCAATGTGTTTATAATACTATTCGCAGTAATCGTCAAAATACTGTGCCTTTTGGAGGCTATAACAATGGTAGATTTGGTGTTTATATGACTGTAAGTAGTTACGACAACGTGCAGGTTTCAAACAACACCATTTATAATATTGATAAAGGTGTTTATTTGGGCGCAAATCTTACGGGTAATTTCCCAAATGTGAAAGTTCTCAGCAACACCTTTAATAATGCGTTAAGCTCCACCACAGGCGCTATCTCATCTGATGCTATTTTACTTGAAAACCTCCTAGGATCATTAAATTATAATGGATTGGTATGGGTAAATAGCAATACGATAGAAGGTTCTTATAGCGGTATTACTCTAAAATATTGGAAAAAGGCTACAATTCGAGTGAATAGTAATACCATCACCTTAGGTTCTATAAGTGCCTTTTCAACAACGACAAGCAACGGTATTGCTATGGTTGATTGTGAAATGGGCGCTGCTTTATCTCAAATAAATGACAATGTAATCTCTGGTTTCAACTCTAGCATGAGCAGTTCCAAAGGAATTTCCTTAATTACGTCTAGCAATACAGAAGTGCGTTGCAACAAAGTAAGCAACACCTACTCGGGTCTTTATTTCAGTGGAAATTGCAATGGTACTAGAACCTATAAAAACGACATGCAAAACCACAAATACGGCTTTACGCTCGACAACGGTGGAGTGATTGGACAACAAGGTTCTTCCACTGTGCCAGCGGATAATAGATGGTTGGGATTGGCGGCAACATGGACAGGTGGGAATTATAAAAATGCGTGTTTGAATACCAGTTTAACGCAAAATTCTCCCATGTATGTACGTTCGGGTGCAGCATATACGCCAAATTTATCAGTTTTTAGCGGATCGGGTAGTTATCCGTATACTGCTAATGCAAGCCCAACAATAACCTTACCTCCCCTTATTAGTATTCCAACTGCCTATACTTTATGTGCATTAGCCCAAATACAAACTGATACAGTAAGCGCTGCCCAAATGGTGAGTATTTTGGAAAGTAATACCGACCCAAACAATGCCCCAGCCAATGCCGATATGGAAGCTGTGGTATTGAACCAAAGTTACCGTATCTTGGATGCAGATACCACTTTGATGCAAAGCTCTACGGAACTATCCACGTTTTATGCGGACAATGCCGTGAGCAACATGGCAAAACTATTGACCGTAGAAAAAGCGGTAGCCGACAACAATTTATCGCTTGCCACGGCGGAAAATGCGCTGATTATTCCTGGCAACACCATGGAGGAAAGCTACAAATTGCTCTACGATGCCTTACTAAATTACCAAAATGGAACTTTTTCTTCCACGGATAGCTTGACCATCACAGAAATTGCCTTGGGTTGCCCTACCTTGCAAGGAAGTGCTGTATCGCAAGCCGCAACTTTGTACAATTTGGTGTACCAAACCGCAGAGGTGTTTGACAACTATTGTCCAGAATGGGTGGATAAAAGTATGCTGATAAGCACTGAAAATAACAGCAATGGTGAACAAGAGCTTAGCTATAGTATTTATCCGATTCCAAACAACGGTACTTTTTACTTAACAGGCAAATTGGAAAATGGCTACCAGATTACTATTTCAAATTCAGACGGTAGAAAAGTATTTGAGATGAAATTCAACGCAGAATCTAAACAAGAGTTTATTCAAACCAACTTAGCCTCAGGCGCCTACACAGTATTTGTGAAAAACTCTAATAAGGAGGAAGTTTACAAACAAAAAATAATAATACTTGAATAATATGAAACTTTTCTTTTGGTTGTTTTATTTCATTCCGTTCGGTGTGTTTTCACAATATAACTTGGTA
>JBDNIA010000223.1:0-4394 GCA_041688525.1 Crocinitomicaceae bacterium
CACGATTTTGTTCCACATACAAAACATGTGTTTCCGTGCGTTGTTTGTGTAATTTCATGATGATTTTCATTGCAGATTCATCAGAAACGTCACCAGAACCTGAAGTCGCTTCCAGCATCATTTTTGATTTGATATCGCGTAGTACGGATAATTTGTCTTTCTCTTTGGCCAACATCGCAGTTTTGATATCGGCACTAATTTTTTCCATGAAGCTCATTAATCTACGTTATCGTGTAAAAATGAATTCCCTCCTCGTAATGTTGTTCCGCTTTCGCCATCGTTTAGGCCGAAACGAGAGATCTTTTCATCGTCACTGTGTTTAGTATTATCCAATTGTATGTTACGACGAACGTATGCCGGTTCAGTTTCGTATTCATTTAAACCATTGGGTTTTTTCAATTTCAAAGTATATTCCTGAATGCGCTGCATGCGTTCCATGTTGCGTTTTTGTTGTTCTTCAGGACTTAAAACTGTTTTGCTATGTTCAGGTTCGTTTGCTTGAGAAGAGATTGTTAAATCATCTTCGTCTAAAACGTAACGTGTAATTTGCTCTTCTTCTTTAGCAGCGACTTTATTTTCTACTTCCCAGTCAAAGTTAATTGCTTTTTGATCTTCAGTTTCTACCGTTTTCATAAACGGCTCTTCTACTTCAATTTCTGCTTTTGGCATTTCAATTTCTGAGATTATTTCAATGGGCTCAGATTTTAAAAAAGGTTCTTGTTGCGTTTTTGGTTGCTCTGCAGTTGGATTAACGTGCATAGGATTTGACATTGGTGAAACCACTTCTTTTTTCACTTCATTGTCTAAATCAAGTATTTTCTTCGTTGTTTCGCTATCAGTTCCATTCGTTTCGTTTGCATTGAAGCCAGTTGCAATAATTGTTACGCTTAATTTATCGCCTAAAGTTGCATCGTAACCATGGCCCCAAATTACATCTGCCGTCGAACCAGCTTCGTCTTGAATATAGTCAGTGATTTCAGTGATTTCGTCCATCAAAACTTCGTTGTCGCCGTATGTAATGTTTAACAATACATATTTAGCTCCTGAAATTTCGTTGTCGTTCAGCAACGGTGAGTTCAAGGCTTTTTGAACAGCTTTCGTTGCTCTGTTTTCACCTTCAGAAGTTGCGCTACCCATAATGGCAACACCGCTATCTTTCATTACAGTTTGAACATCATTGAAATCGACGTTTATTGCACCCGTAACAGAAATTACGTCAGCAATACCTTTTGCGGCAGTTGCTAATACGTCGTCTGCTTGAGAGAATGCATTTCCAATAGTCAAGTTACCTGAAATTTCACGCAGTCTTTCGTTGTTGATAACCAACAAAGTATCGACACTATCGCGCATTTCTTGCAAACCTTCTTCGGCTTGTTGTCTTCTTTTTCGACCTTCAAACCCGAAAGGAACAGTGATAATTCCAACGGTAAGAATGCCCATTTCTTTGGCTATTTTGGCTATAACGGGTGCCGCACCAGTTCCTGTTCCACCGCCCATTCCAGCTGTAACGAATACCATTTTGGTTCCGTTTCCAAGCAATTCTTTGATTTCGTCGATATTTTCAATAGCGGCATTTTTCCCAATTTCTGGAATAGACCCAGCTCCTCTACCTTCGGTTAACGATGGTCCAAGTTGAATTTTGAATGGCACTGGAGATATGTCAAGTGCTTGACGATCCGTATTGCATACGAAAAAGTCGACTCCTTCGATACCTAGTCTGTACATGTGGTTAACTGCGTTGCTTCCACCACCTCCTACACCAATAACCTTGATGATTGAAGTTAAGTCTTTTGGCAAATCAAATTCCATTTTGTTTGTTTTTAATTAGTGTCGTTTTATTAATCTTCTTCTGAGAACCACTCTTTACTCGTCGCGATAATCTTGTCGAAAAATGACCCTCTTGATTTTTTTGAATGTGTTTTTACGTTTCCTGCTTCAGCAACTTGCGCATTTTGAACTCGTTCTTGGCTTTCAAATCCTTTTAATACCAGCCCAATACCTGTTGAGTACATTGGGCTAGTTAATCCTTCAATTTTATTGTTGTTTGCTAAATGCTCAGTAGGGTAACCAATTCGAGTATCCATTCCTGTAACATATTCGAACAACTGTGTCATGTGTTTCAATTGTGCTCCACCACCTGTCACAACGATACCTCCAATCAGCTTCTTTTCGTATCCTGAGTTTCTTATTTCGTAGTGCACTAATTCGATGATTTCTTCCATTCTGCTTTGGATGATATTCGCCAAATTTCGAAGTGTAATTTCTTTAGGTTCTTTTCCTCTCAATCCCGGAATACAAACCACTTCGTTCTCGCTGCTTTCACTTGCCAACGCAGAACCAAATTTCTGTTTCAACATTTCCGCCTGGCGCTTCATGATGGTACATCCTTCTTTGATATCTTCAGTAATAACATTTCCTCCAAAAGGAATTACAGCAGTATGGCGAATGATTCCTTCGTGGAAAATAGCGATGTCTGTTGTTCCGCCGCCTATGTCAACCAATACAACGCCGGCTTCTTTTTCTTCCTCGGAAAGAACTGCTTCAGCAGATGCAATTGGTTCGAGAATAATATCTTTCACCTCCAAATTCGCTTTTTGAACACATTTATTGATATTCAAAACAGCACCAACATTACCAGTGATAATATGGAAATTAGCTTCTAAGCGCACACCAGCATGTCCAATAGGATCTTTAATTCCTTGTTCATTATCAATGATGTATTCTTGCGGAATTACGGTAATGATTTCTTCACCTGGTTGCATAACCAGACGATACATGTCTTCAACAAGCGCGTCTATATCTTTTTGACTGATTTCGTTGACACTTTGAGAACGCGTATGGATTCCTCTGTGTTGTAAACTTTTAATATGCTGACCGGCAATACCGACATTAACGCTGTTTAATGTGAGTTTATATTTTTGATCTAATGAGGCTTGCGCTTGAGAAACGGCGGCTTCTATTGAAAAAACAGTTTTTTCAATATTGGAAACAATTCCACGCAACACACCGAGTGATTCACTAGATCCCACGGCTAAAATTTCAATTTTACCATGTTCGTTTTTTCGACCAACAAAACAAGCGATCTTTGTTGTTCCTATATCGAGGCCGACCACTACTTTAGACATGTTATCCGTCATATTGTTATTTTTTCTTTCCAATTATCTGGTTCTCATATTTGAGAATGATTTCACTGTATTTATTCCACCCTTCGAAAGGCAAACCATGTCTATAAAAGACTTTTAGTTTTTTAAATTTGTCTGCAACTTCCTTTTCTGTGTAGGCTGTTCCGAACAAAATAGTATGTCCACCAACCTGCGGTATCAGCACGAAATCTCCATTTTTCTTTAGGTGGATTTGTGCTACTTGAGCGCGGAGGAAGGGATCATTACAAACATAGTTGGTTATTCGGTACACATCATCTAGTTTATGAATACTTTTCAAGGAATCATTGTTAATTAGCTCTGGTACTGGCGGGGAATTTAATTTATCCGGGATATAGCCGTTTACAACGACAACCCGAGCTGTATGTGTCGATGAAGGAGGCATAGTATATCCTTCTCTGTCTAAATAGTACGTTTCGCCATCTTGGTTGAAGATTAGAGCAACGGGAACGCGCAACTCAACATCAATCGACCAATTTTCTCCGATTTTCGCATAAACACAAACTAATTTAACCTCAGGCATCGCCTCTATATAACTTTCTATTGCGTGGATATTTAGGTTTTGAAAAGTCTGACCCGCGTAGACTAATTTTTCAGATTCTAACCTTTGTTGTAATTCGGTCTCTGTCAAGAAGCTACTTTCACCTTCTACATGAATAATAATTTTTGGCAAAGCTACCACAGCTTCATTCTGAGCTTTTCGTGCAAATGCGAGAAGGACAATCAAAATACTTATTGAAGGAACGATTAGCGCTATTTTTTTCCAAGTTTTCATTTGCCGGACTTGATTTTAGATATTTGCGGGACAAGACGATCTATATCACCCGCGCCAATAGTAAGAAGAACACAATCGTCAATTTCTTGGATGTAGGAGATAATCTTTCCCGCTTCAACTACAGATTTCTTTTGGGCCGTAATTTTTTCCAAAAGGGCGTAACTCGTTACTCCTGAAATAGGTTCTTCACGAGCGGAGTAGATTGGCATGAGAATCACTTCATCCAAACGTGATAATTGTTCTGCAAAACCATCGAAGAAATCCCTCGTTCTCGTAAATAAGTGAGGTTGAAATATACCGACAACTTTGCGATTTGGATAGAGTAAATCAATAGAATCCAGTAAAGCCTTTATTTCCGTCGGATGATGCGCGTAATCATCGATATAAGTTAAGTTTTTTTTATTAATATGGTATTCAAATCGTCTTTTCACTCCAGTGAATGAGGCTAAACCTGAGCG
>JBDNIA010000224.1:0-2627 GCA_041688525.1 Crocinitomicaceae bacterium
CACACGATTTAAGATGATGGAGAACGTCCAAGTAATATTTGACCATTTCCCAAATTTAACCGATATTCAAAAAAGACAATTTTCTGAATTATATGATTTGTACCAACTTTGGAACAATCAAATCAATGTAATTTCTAGAAAAGATACAGAGTACTTCTATGAACGTCATGTCTTGCATTCGCTAGGAATAGCAAAAATTCAAGCCTTTCAGCCTGACACAATGGTTTTAGATGTTGGAACAGGTGGAGGTTTTCCTGGTATTCCATTAGCTATTCTTTTTCCAGAGACGAAATTCACTTTAGTAGATTCTATTGGCAAAAAAATAAAAGTAGTTAATGAAGTTGCCGAGGCGCTTGGATTAGAAAACGTCAAAACAATTAACGACAGAGCGGAAAATATTTTAGTTTCATACGACTTTATTATCAGCAGAGCCGTTACACGCATGCCAGAATTCATGGCTTGGGTAAAAAATAAAACGAAAAAGAAAAGTCAGCACGAACTAAAAAACGGAATTCTATACTTGAAAGGTGGAGATTTAGCTGAGGAAATGACGGGAATAAGAAACAAAATTACCTATTTCAAACTTTCAGACTATTTCGATCAAGAATTCTTTGAAACGAAAAAAGTCGTACACGTTGAAATTTAAGTTTTATCACTGTAGGATTCGTTTCCAGTAAAGATCGATAGAAACAAAATAAAGTATAAATTCTGTCGAACTAGTAATCGTATAAACCTAGATTAGATTTTATATTTACTGAAGAAAGCATCCCAATCCCACAAGAACAATTCAGAAATCTCATTCAAACGCTTTATAAATAAAGGATTTGGAGCGACAAGACTTTTGAAATATTCGTCTTGAAAATTGTGCAACTCATATTTTGCAAAAACCGCTTTCGACATACCGTAAATCAAGTTCTTGGAGGGATGATTTACTCGGTTTATGAAAGATTGATATCCTTTCAACTTTATGCTCATTTCTTCAACGCCTGAATCATAAATTCCCGCTAACTTCCGAACGACCATACGCTCTAATTGAGTAGCGTGGATTGCACCAAAGGTGCTTTGCACTAAACTAATATTAGCAGCCAAAACAACAAATTGAAAATGCTCTATGCCCTCTTTCTTAATTTCTGGATGAGCAACAAACGCAAGGTCTTCATTGATTCCATCTGCAATATCATCGAAACTCAATTCAATAGATTCCATTAAGACATTCAAAAAAGTGTTGGCCAATTGATCGTCGCTTAGTTTTCTTTTGAGTAATGTTTTTAACATTGTTTTATTTCACGGTTAAAACAAAGATAAATAAAGAAATTCGAGAGATTCTCGTCTATAATTGACTTTTTTCAACCGAGTTTTCAACAGTGCACAGAAAATAAAATTCCACTCACAGATAATCTTACAATATTTCACAATTTGAAAACCTTAAACCATCGCGATTTGTTATCTTTGATGACATTATTTTGAAAATATGAAACGTAATCAAATCGTCATTTTAGGCACACTATTTTTAATATTTGCTGTAATTTTTTTGATTATTAAAGTTAGAAAGAATACGGATGAAAAATCCATAAAAGAGGCTCTTTCTATCGCTTATCTGCCTGTTAAAATAGTTAAAAATCAAGCCAAAGAACTACAAATAATTTCTTACGGTCAAGTTTCAGCCAACGCTGAAATCGACATTGCCGTTGAAGTTCAAGGAAAGTTAGAATTAGGAGAAATGTATTTGAAACCTGGAGTAAAATTTTCTAAGGGACAAATTCTTTTGCGTATTGACAATGAGGAGGCCTATTATACTTTAAGTGCCAGAACAACTCAATTGGCAAATTTAATGGTTGGTGCCATGCCAGATATCGAACTCGATTTCCCTAAAGAAAAAATAAAATGGTTTTCGTTCTTGGAAAACATTCAGGCGGGAAAGCGTTTACCTACTCTTCCTGAATTTAACTCCAGCAAAGAACGGATGTTCATGACATCAAGAGGCATCATTGCGGAATATTACAACCTAAGAAGCTCGGAAGCTCGAATGGAAAAATATATATACATTGCCCCGTTCTCTGGAACAGTTTTAGAAACCTACGCAGAACCCGGATCTGTTGCGAATCCCGGAACAAGATTAGCGCGCATAGCAAAAACCAATGAATTTGAAATTAAAGTTCCAATTAGCCTTGAAAATGTTGCTTCATATCAAAAACAAGGAAGCGTTACTTTTTCTAATTCTGATGGATCAATAATCGGAACAGGTTCAATCAATCGCATTTCAGACGTTATAAATCAACAAACTCAGTCTCTGGATATTTATTACTCAATTCAACCAGTAAAAAATCAAAAGGTCTATAGCGGTTTATTTTTAAATGTTGCCATAAACCAAAAAGCCATGAAAGAAAGTATTTCTGTCCCGCGAATGGCCGTTACAAACGGAAAAGTCAATATTCTTCAGGGAGACAAAGTATTTTCGAAAATGGTTCAAATTGTTGGCAATAAGCCCGATTCTCTTTTTATTTCAGGACTAGCGGACGGAGAGAAAGTTATTCTCGAAAAAATAGAATTGAACACGCAAGGAAAAATATTTAAAGGAATTAATAGATAAACATGCGGAACTTCATAAACTTTTTTATTAAACGACC
>JBDNIA010000225.1:0-2721 GCA_041688525.1 Crocinitomicaceae bacterium
ATAACTTGATCCTCGCTGAATAAATCATTTGTTTGCAATAATATATGGGCTTTACGTTCTGAAATGTAAATCCTTTCACCGGTTTGAATGGTTGAATTTAGAATGGAGAAAAGTTCGCTTAAGCGAGGCTGCAACGAAAAATCTGTACTTTCAATTGTTATTTCTTGTGGTCTGTTTAAAATGAATATTCTCCCATCCTCCTGTCCGAAAAGTTTTTCTGGATTACTTTTTTCTGAAAAGTTGACCAAATTCGAGCCTGCGTAAATTACCCAAGCAAGCGCTCCCGCAACAGTTAAAAAAAAGAGAATATTACGAATCATATGATTAAACGTCAAACAATCAAAGTTAACTTTTCAATTGTCGTCTATGCGAAAAGTAAATACTTTCTCTCAACACTGCGTTGTTTAATATAAATCCAATTTTGTCTGTACAATCGGCAATAATTGAAAAGTATGTCTGTGATGGATACAAATTCCGCCCTTGGCAATGGCATTTCTATGCACAGCAGTTGGGTAACCTTTGTTTTGTTTCCAGTCATAAATAGGAAATTCTTCATGTAATTCTAGCATCAAATCGTCTCGGTATTCTTTTGCTAAAATTGAAGCCGCTGCAATGGCTTGGAACTTTGAATCTCCTTTAACTATACAAGTGTGTTCAATGTTTTTATAAGGTCGAAATTTATTTCCGTCAACCAAGATATGGTTGTATTTAATCTTGATTTGATCTAAGGCTTTGTGCATGGCTTTAATGCTCGCCCACAAAATATTTATTTCGTCAATTTCTTCCGGTGAACAAATACCGATAGCCCAAAACAGGGCTTTCTCCTCTATCTCTTTTCGAAGTAAAACACGTGTTTTATGATTGAGTTGTTTGGAGTCATTTAAACCAGTTATTGGTCGATTTGGATCAAGAATTACTGCCGCAGCAACTACTGGGCCAGCTAAACACCCCCGACCAGCCTCATCACAGCCCGCTTCAATTTTATCTCGATTGAAAAAAAGTTGTAATGTTCTGTCACTTTTTTCATTAATTTGCGTACTAATAAATGTAGAGACTTGTTTTTTTGCCATTGACACAAATTTAGCAATTCAATTTAAAAAGATTATTTAAAATCCGAGTTGGTTCTAGTTCTCGTTTAACAAAAAAAACAGTACCTTTCAATAAGGAATAGTAAAAATTAAAATTATGAAAAGCTCAAGTTTTCTTTCTGTAGTTGGCCTAATATTGAGTTGCGCTTTGTTTTCATTCGGACAAGAAAGAGTTGTCTCAGCTGTTTCTTCGGATAATTTTGTGACGTCGAATAACAATGGAATTTACTTTTTCGAAGTTCCAACTGATATATCGGCAAATGATGTTGCGCTTAGTGCTGAATATTACACAATGTATTTTATTGTCGCTTTCAATGAAAAAAACCATCAAGCCGTTATTACTTTGAAGGATATGAGTGATAACTCAAAGCATGTAATTGCTCGTTTTTTCGTTGCACTTGGTTTGAGAGAAGTTAAATATAACGGTAGCATTTACAGCGTAGAAGATTTTTATCAAAAATTTCTTCGTGCTAAGTAAAAATGAATTTGTTATTTTCTAACTACATTTGTGTAAAATATAAACACATGAATTTTAAATTTATTACTGGACTTACTTTGTCCATAACTCTTTTTTCTTGTTCAAATTCAAAAATTGTTGATTCGGCCCAATTTGTAGAATATGGAACTTACAAAATCGAAATGTCCAATGCTATGACAGTGCCCGCTATGGTTGCTGATTTTACTGCCAAAGGAAATGAACGAAAAGCTTACACTGTAAATGCGGACATCGAAGAGGTATGTGCAAAAGCTGGTTGTTGGATAAATATCAAAAAATCAAAAGACGAAACTTTAATGGTACGTTTTAAAGATCATTTCACGATTCCTACGGATACTAAAGTCGGAACAAAAGCATTTTTGCACGGCGAATTATACGCAGATACTGTTTCCGTTGATATGTTACGTCACTTTGCAGAGGATGCTGGTAAATCGGATGAAGAGATAATGAAAATTACCGAAGCGAAGATTACAACTAGTTTTGAAGCAGATGGCATTAAATTTGTCCCAACGAAGAAATAAAAATAATGACAAAAAAAAGTGGCGCTTTACGATGCGCCACTTTTTTTTATGTTCGTTTTTTGTCTTTATTAATAGCAATACTGATTTGCTTCAATAATTTTCTCAGCAATTACATGGCGTAATTCTTTGGGATTGATTTCATTTGTTTTGGTGAACCGTTTTACGCCCATCAACATCATTTTACGTTCGTCGCCTTCAGCAAACATGAATATTGCATCCTTGGCATGTTTTGCAATTTTGTCTGAAAGATCAAAGAAATAGGTTTTTACAATCGCTATTTGTGCTTCTAATTCAGCTTCTGGTTTTGTCAAAAGTGCTTTTTGTACGCGTAACAATACGCTTTCTGCTTGATAAGTATCTATTGCAATGTCTGCAATAGACATTAATACTTCTTGTTCTTTACTTAATGTTTGCATTAGTTTTTGAACAGCTGAACCAGCTACCATCAACAAGGTCTTTTTGAATCCATCCAACATTTTTTCCTCTGTTGCGAAAATTCCTTCCGGAGCGTCTCCAAAGGATGGAATACTCATTAATTCATTTGAAACTGCCATTGCTGGTCCCATCAAATCCAATTCACCTTTCATGGCTCTTTTCAGAATCATGTCGACTGTTA
>JBDNIA010000226.1:0-15144 GCA_041688525.1 Crocinitomicaceae bacterium
AGAAGATCTTACCGATATGGTTCATCCCTATAATGTTTTCATGGCGGAGAGAATTGCAAAAATTATTGGTTTAGACATATGTGGTATTGAAATTATCGCATCTGATTTAACAACGCCTCTAGATGAAAATGGAGGCGCAGTAATTGAAGTCAACGCTGCTCCTGGTCTTAGAATGAATTTAGCTCCAACCCATGGTTTGGCAAGAAATGTTGCAGGAGCAGTTGTAGATATGTTATTTCCAGCAGGAGCGCCTATTAAAATTCCAATAATTGCCATATCAGGGACAAATGGAAAAACAACTACAACTCGATTGATGGCACATATTGTCAAAAACATGGGCTATAAGGTCGGTTTTACTACCTCAGACGGTATTTATATTCAAAACAGGATGTTACAAAAAGGCGATTGTACTGGACCTGGAAGTGCTGAATTTGTCTTAAAAGACCCAACTGTGAATTATGCCGTTTTGGAAACTGCACGTGGAGGTATGTTGCGCTCAGGACTGGGATTTGGAAATTGCAATGTGGCAATAATCACAAATATTGCCGCAGATCATTTGGGATTGAAAGGCATTAATACTGTTGAAGATTTAGCCAGAGTGAAAGCAATAGTTGCAGAAAGTGTTTTGCCAGATGGTTATGCAATTTTAAATGCAGACGATGATTTGGTCTATGGAATGCGTAAAAACTTAAATTGTAAAGTTGCTTATTTCTCTATGGATGAAAATAACCCAAGAATTATAAGTCATTGTAAGGAAGGAGGTTTGGCTGCTATTTATGAAAATGGATATGTTACGATTTCTAAGGGAGAATGGAAAATGAGAGTTGAAAAAGCGGTAAATATTCCACTAACATTTAGAGGTCGAGCAAAATTTAATATTCAAAATGTTCTGCCGACTGTTTTGGCTGGTTTTATTCAAGGATTTAAAATAGCGGATATTAAAATGGCTCTTGAAACATTTATTCCTTCCCCAGCACAAACGCCAGGAAGAATGAATATGTTCCGTTTCCGGAATTTCGATTTAATGTTGGATTATGCGCACAATCCAGCGGGATTTGAGGCAATAGCCGATTTCTTGGAAAATGTAGAAGCTACCGAAAAAGTTGGAATTATAGCAGGAGTTGGAGATAGAAGAGATGAAGATATTTTAGAATTGGGCAAAGTTTCAGCCCGAATGTTCGATAAAATTATAATTCGTCAAGATAAAAATTTACGAGGTCGTTCAGAAGAGAGCTTAATAGATTTGATGAGAATAGGTATAAAGTCTGTTGATCCAAATATGGAAGTATTGATTATTCCGAAAGAAAGCGAAGCTATTCGGCATGCAGTAGAAAATGCAAAAAAGGATTCGTTTATTGTCATTTGCAGTGATGTTGTGCCTGATGCCTTAGAATTAGTTCAAAAATTACACGAAGAAGAAGATAAAGCCGTATCTGTGACACCCTTTTAGCATACTAAAATTGAAATTCTACTAAAGTAAAAAAAACACTTTCATCCCTAAAGTTGGAAGTGTTTTTTTATGCCTACACTCGAGTTAAATCAGAACAAAATGGAGGTTTTTCTGTTTCTATAATTATATATGAGCACCGTATTTCCAACAGATTTTCATACGATACAAGAAAGATTAAGTCAGATTAGACCTGTAGCTTATATTTCCAATAGAAATTTCATCGCCGGTGATGTAACTTATCTTTCACCCTATATTTCAAGAGGAGTTATTTCAACCAAACAGATTTTCGAGCATTGCGTCAGCCGCGGTTTTGATTTGAATCAGATTGAAAAATTTATTCAAGAACTAGCTTGGAGAGATTACTGGCAAAGAGTTTGGCAAGAAAAAAATATCGATGAAAACATAAAGAATACCCAAACAAACGTAAGTCATTTCGACATGCCTACCGCAGTTTTGGAAGGTAAAACCAGTATATTGGCAATTGATTATGCGATAAAAGCATTTTATGAAACTGGATATTTACACAATCATGTTCGTATGTACATAGCTTCTATCTCTACTAATTTAGGCGGAGCACATTGGAAAACACCTGCAAAATGGATGTATTATCATCTATTAGATGGTGATTGGGCAAGTAATGCATTAAGTTGGCAATGGGTTTGTGGTGCGAACAGCGCTAAAAAATACTACGCGAATCAGGAAAATATAAATCGCTTTTGTAAGCAGGAGCAAAAGGGAACTTTTTTAGATACATCTTACGAGGAATTACCTTATTTGAGAATCCCAACAGAACTAAGTGATATCTCAAAATTAGACTTAAAAACAATTTTACCTAAAACTTCAAATGTTGTATTGGAAAATAAATCAACTGCTTTATATACTTGGTACAACATGGATCCCGAATGGCGAAAAGAAGAAAATATAAACCGTATTTTGATTCTTGAACCATCTCATTTTGAGAAATACCCAATAAGTGAAAATTCATTGGAATTTTTAGTGGGATTAAGCGAAAATATTGAAAATATTCAAATCCATGTTGGGGAATTTCTTGAGCTAAAAAATCAGTTCCCAACAGCAAGCTTTATTTATAAGGAGCATCCGACAAATAAGCATTTCGAAGGGGTGAAAGACGAAAGAGATTGGCTGAGTAATGTAACAGGATATTATCCGTCATTTTTTGGTTTTTGGAAAAAGATTAAAAAGGAAATATTCTAGTGACGAAACAGAAAATAAATATTGTTTGGCTTAAAAGAGATTTAAGAACGCATGACCATGCAGGTTTTAATGCTGCGGAAATGAATGGCTTACCTTACATTGCACTGTTCATTTTTGAACCTTCTAACATAGACTATCCAGATACTTCTTTGCGCCATCTTCAATTTCAATATCAGTCTATTTTGGCCGTGAATAAACGATTGGAATTGACCAATATTTCTGTTGAAATGGTATGCGGAGAAGCAGTAGAAATTTTTGATTGGTTTTGCGGTAAGTTTGATGTGCAGACTGTTTTCTCCTACCAAGAAAGCGGGAATAAACTAACGTATAATAGAGATTTGTCTCTAAAATCTATGTTAAATAGCAACAAAATAAAATGGATTGAATTTCAGCGTGATGGTGTTATTCGCGGTAGAAACCACAGGAGAGATTGGGACAAGGATTGGTTTAAAACAATGCACAGTTCAGTTATTGCTAATCAGTATAAGAAACACGAGAACTTAGTAGCGAATAACCCATTTCCCATTTCCCAAAACTTAAAAGATAAAATTGAAATTTTAAACGAAAAATTTCAGCCAGCGGGTGAATTGAATGCATTTCGTTATTTAAAATCGTTTGCTGAAGGTCGAGGTTTTAATTACAGTCGCATGATTTCTAAACCAAGCGAAAGCAGAAAAAGTTGCGGTAGATTATCTCCTTACTTGGCGTGGGGAAACATATCAATAAAACAAGCCTATCAGTTTTTAATCACCCACCCGAATTACGATAAAAATAAACGTGCTTTTCAAGGAATAATCACACGACTGCATTGGCATTGCCATTTCATTCAAAAGTTTGAGGTAGAATGTGAATACGAAACGAGCTGTGTAAATCGAGGATACGAGTTGCTGGAAAAGAAAAAAAATGAAGATTGGATAAAAGCATGGAAAGAAGGTAACACAGGTTTTCCACTTGTGGATGCGAACATGCGCTGCGTGCTTGAAACGGGATGGATTAACTTCCGAATGCGCGCCATGCTGGTTTCTGTTTTGTGTCATAATTTGGATCAAGATTGGAGAAATGGCGTTTATCATTTGGCGCAACAGTTTCTAGATTATGAACCGGGAATCCATTTCCCTCAATTTCAAATGCAGGCAGGAACAACTGGAATAAATACCATTCGAATGTACAACCCGGTTAAACAATCTAAAGACCATGATCCGGATGGAGTTTTTATAAAAAAATGGGTACCAGAGTTGCAGGGCGTTCCAGAGGTATTTATTCATGAACCATGGAAAATGACAGCACTTGATCAAGAGTTTTGTGGGGTGATTATGGGAAGAGATTATCCACTACCAATTGTCGATATTGAGGAAAGTGCCAGAGCCGCAAAACTTAAAATCTATGGGCACAAGGAAAATGAATTGGTGAAAAAAGAAAAGATTCGAATTTTAAGTGTGCACACTAGAAACGGCGCTTCCAAAAGAGTTACAGTAAAAAGAAAATAGTATGCATTGGACAAAAGAGGACATAAGAAATTCGAATAAGGTTGAAAGAATCAATATTATTAACGGCGTAACAGGAATAAAACCAGCTAATTTGATTGGCACAGTTTCGAATGATGGTCATGAAAACCTGGCCATTTTTTCGTCAGTTGTGCATTTGGGTAGCGATCCAGCACTTTTTGGATTTATTCTAAGACCGGCTGGAGATGTGCCACGAGATACTTACGAAAATATTCTTGAGACGGGTGTTTACACAATTAACCACGTGCACGAGAGCATAGTTAAAAATGCACATTATACTTCTGCAAAATTTGAAAGTGAAATCTCAGAATTTGATAAATGTGGACTTTTATCTGTTTATAGAGAAGGGTTTCAAGCGCCATTCGTGGAGTCTGCTTTTGTTCAATTGGGAATGCGTTTCGTTAAGGAGATTCCCATTCCGATGAACGATACAATTCTTATTATAGGCGAAATTGAACATATTTTTCTTCCAGATAAATGTTTAGAAACAGAGGGTAATATTAATCTAGAAAAATCAGGTAGTGTCGGGATATCAGGTTTGAACTCCTATTATTCGTTGGAAAAAATCGCGCAATTTCCTTACGTTCGACTCACAGAATTGCCTGAATTTTAGATGGATGAAAAAGCAAAATTTACCAGTAAAACAATGTCTAACTTGTGGATTTTATTTCTCGTGGCGTAAGAAATGGGAAAAGAATTGGGAAGAGGTAAAATATTGCAGTGAAAGATGTAGAAAAAATAAAAATATAGAAAAATGAGTAAATTTCATCTGGTCTTGCCCAATCAATTGTTTCAAGATCTCAGCTTAATATCAAGCGATTCTGTAATCCTGATACTTGAAGAATTTTTGTTTTTTAAGCAATTTAAGTTTCACAAACAAAAATTACTCTTGCATCGAGTTACGATGAAAAAATATCAGGATTACCTAGAAAATAAAGGATTCACCGTCGAATATATCGAGGCAGTGGACAGCAGATCGGATATTAGAATCTTGGTAGCAGAAATCTTTCAAAATGGTTTTGACAAATTAACAATGTTTGAGCCCTCAGATGATTGGATTGAAAGAGGAATCGAAGCCGCGATGAAAGCAAGCACGTTAAAAATCACCTATTTGGAAAGCCCAATGTGGATTAACTCTAGAGATGAACTTTCTATTTTCTTCCAACCAAGTAAAAAGAAATTTTTTCAAACAAAATTCTATATTTCAGAAAGAAAGAGATTGCATATTTTACTTGAAAATGGTGAAAATCCAGTTGGCGGCCAGTGGAGCTTCGATGAAGATAACCGAAAAAAATATCCAAAGGATAAAGTCCCACCCGAATTTCCAGCGCTAGAAGCTGACCATTGGCTGGAGGAGGCAAAGAAGTATGTCGAAAAAAAATTTGCGGATAATCCTGGATTGCTAAATCATAACCCAATGTTTGCAACGGATTTTGAGACAGCAAGAAATAGGCTTATGCTTTTTCTTTCAGAACGATTTGCTGATTTTGGCGCTTATGAAGATGCTATAGTTGTAAATCACAGTACATTGAACCACAGCGTGCTAACACCGATGTTGAATTGCGGATTGTTGACGCCGAAAGAAATTCTCTCGGAAACCTTCAAGTTTGTTGAGAAGAATGCTATTCCGCTTAA
Organism: Crocinitomicaceae bacterium; assembly: GCA_041688525.1. Taxonomy (GTDB): domain Bacteria; phylum Bacteroidota; class Bacteroidia; order Flavobacteriales_D; family Crocinitomicaceae; genus UBA2040. The sequence goes on from JBDNIA010000226.1 coordinate 5,806, forward strand.
TTCATTGGAAGGTTTTGTGCGCCAGATTATCGGTTGGAGAGAATTTATTCGAGGTGTTTATATCGCCAAAGGAAGAGAGGAAAGAACACTTAATTTCTGGAAGTTTAAAAGGAAAATACCGCAATCATTCTATGACGGGACGACAGGAATTGAGCCTGTGGATGTCGCGATAAAAAAATTGTTGGAATCTGGTTACAACCATCATATTGAACGCCTAATGGTGCTCGGGAATTTTATGCTTTTGTGTGAGTTTGATCCGGACGAAGTATACAAATGGTTCATGGAAATGTATATCGATTCTTACGATTGGGTAATGGTTCCAAATGTCTATGGTATGAGCCAATTCGCTGACGGAGGAGTGATGTCTACAAAACCCTATTTCAGTGGCAGTAATTATTTAATGAAAATGAGCGATCATAAAAAAGGGAATTGGCAAAAAACTTGGGATGGTCTTTTCTGGCGTTTTATAGCCGCACACAGGGAGTTTTTTTTGAAAAACCCCCGCCTGAGTATGATGGTGAGACTTTGGGATAAAATGGACGCCGATAAGAAAAATAGTCACCTCGATAACGCTGAAGCTTTTTTAAAGCAACTTTAGTTTTTAGAATTGAGCTGAAATATATGGGACTGTCTGCGTTGGTTTGTAGAAAATTAATTATTTAATTTTCCTTGTTGAATCCAGCAATCGAAATTGTCAGCAGATTGTGTGGCTAATTTAGCACCTCCTTGTGGCATAGCTTTAGCGCTACCGTCATGTCGAATTGCTTTTAATATTATCGTCGCATTAGCACTGACACTTCCATGACTCGTCAAGTTGTAGCCTCCCGCATTCGCACTGTTGTGACATCCTGAGGTAGTGCAATTTTGTTCAATTAAGGATTGAATGGTAGTGTTGTAACTAATTGTGTTTGAACAAATGGCGGTTAACGTTCCAGTGTCGCTCGTTTTTTTCTTACAGGAAATAAAGAACGGCATGCATCCCAAAAGGAAGAGACAAGAGATGGTTAACAATTGTGTTTTCATGTTTTGTGATTTTGCTTGTTTGGAGAAAAAGATAGAGAGCTAATTATAAGGTAAATAAAATAAATTTATCGAGAGTCAAAATAACAATGAGACAGGCTTGAACAAATCTTATTATAAAATGACGCAACACTTCAAAGCAATAAACAACTGATATGAGCTATATGTTATTTTTGGAATGAAATCTGTTAACTTTGTCTCCAAGTAGCTATGAAAAAAGTTCTTAATTATATACTTCCTATTGTAAAAATCCTTCTTTTTTGGATTATAATTTTTGACGTGATGCGAGTTTTGTTTATTGCGCACAATGCTGGAAAAGTAAATGCCGTTGGTTGGCTTGAAATTGCAAAATCATTTTTGTACTCTTTCCGATTAGACACAACTGCAGCAGCTATGTTGAGTATTGTCCCTTTTCTGTTATTTACACTGTGGAAAGTTTTACCATTTCGCTTGACGAAAATTTTGCTCGTTTCTGTCTTTACAGTAGAAGTTTTGGCCGTATTGTTCATACATGCCGGTGAAATAAATGCTTATCCTGAGTGGAACCACAAATTGAGCTCGCGCGTTTTTATGCACCTTGCCAATCCAGATGAAGTTGGCCGCACCGCCAGCGGTTCCATGGTTTTTTGGTTTCTGTTGTACACAACCATAGGTGCTGTATTTGCTTTCTTTTTATCTAAAACCTTTTTGAAGCAACATCTGCTTGAAATACCCAAATTTAATTGGAAAACGAAGAGTTTTTCCTTCTTATCTTTTGTGTTGATTACGCCTTTTTTAATTTTGCTCAGTCGCGGTGGTTTGCAACCAATACCAATAAATATTGATGCAGCCTATTATAGTAAATCTAGTATTGCGAATGATTTAAGCGTCAACTCGACCTATTATTTTGGGAAGAGTTATTTACTCTACAATCGCAGTAATTTAGATGATGTGTTTCCTAAAATGGACGCGAAAAAAGCGGCTGCTATTACAGCAGAATTGTATTCAACGGAAAACGATTCTTTTCCCCAAATTTTAACAACGACTCGGCCTAATTTAGTTTTTATAGTTCTCGAAGGTTGGTCGGCAAATGCAATGAAATCAATTACTGGAAATGGCGGTGTAACTCCTCACTTCGATGAAATGACCAAGGACGGTTTATTGTTTTCTAAGTGTTACGCGGATGGCGGAACATCTGAAATTGGAAACGCCTGCATTTTCGGAGCATATCCTGCGTTGCCAGAAATTTCAATGTCAATGCAGCCTGAAAAACATCGTGAATTGCCAGTATTTAACGAAGATCTAAAAGAATGGGGCTATTATTGTGCTTATCGTTTTAGTGGAGACTTAAAATATGGGAATATTGGCAGTTTCTTTACCGATCACGGTTTTGATGCAGTGAAAGATGAAAAAGATTTCCCCGCTGATTTTCCAAAAGGAAAACTGAATTACTACGATGAAGATTTGTTCAAATTGCTAAGAAAAGACATGAACACTACAAAAGAACCGTTTTTGCATTGCGCTTTTACAGGAAGCACGCATTCACCATATGATTTCCCGAAAAGAAAAAACCAGAACTACAAAGGCGCTGAGCAAGAATATATGAACAGTATGATTTATGCGGATGAATCTCTTCATAATTTCATGCAGCAATGCAAGAAAGAAAAGTGGTACAAAAACACATTATTTGTTTTAGTTGCTGATCATGGACACACAACACCTGACCAAAGCGATCCAAATCAAGGTAAGTATTTTCACATTCCCTTGCTCTTTTTTGGCGAAGTTTTGAAGCCAGATTGGAAAGGAAATATCAATGAGACAATTTGTAATCAGCACGATATTGTCGGAACATTACTGGCACAAATGAAAGGCGACATTTCCCGTTATCCATGGAGTAAAAACATACTTAATCCGTCAACAAAAAGCTTCGCAATCCACACCGTAACAAGAGGTTATGGTTGGCTCAATGACGATGGCGATTTTAGCTATAACCTCGATTTGAAAGGGTACTTAAATCAAAATATTTCATCTAAAAATAGACGCGTTGCAGAGAAAGATTGCAAAGCTTATTTAGTTGAATTGTATAAAAATTACAAAGAGCTGTAAGCTTCAAGGATTTAAAATTTATTTGCAGTCGATTTCAAAGCATAATTTTATTTAACTTTGCAATCTTTTTTTAAAAAGAAAAAACACCAATTAAATAAAGATACGCATGAGTAAAATGAAACTTTCCGAGTTCAGCTTCGACCTTCCAGAAGAATTGATTGCTGAATATCCAGCAGAAAATAGAGATGAAGCTAAATTGATGGTTATCCATCGGGACACAGGAAAAATAGAGCATAAATTATTTAAAGATCTGATCAATTACTTTTCTGAAGGTGATGTGATGATTATGAATAATACCAAAGTTTTTCCAGCTCGCATGTACGGAAACAAAGAGAAAACAGGTGCAAAAATTGAAGTTTTCTTATTGCGTGAGTTAAATCGTGAAAGTTTATTGTGGGATGTATTGGTTGATCCAGCCCGTAAAATACGTATCGGAAATAAGTTGTACTTCGGGGACGATGATTCATTGGTGGCTGAGGTAATTGACAATACGACTTCTCGCGGAAGAACGCTGCGTTTCTTATTCGATGGACCATACGAAGAATTTAAGAAAAAGATTACGGAGCTTGGTGAAACGCCACTGCCAAAATACATAAAGAGAACAGTAGAACCAGAAGACGAAGAGCGCTACCAAACTATTTTCGCGAAGAACGAAGGTGCTGTAGCTGCCCCAACTGCGGGCTTGCACTTCTCACGTCAATTGATGAAACGTTTGGAGTTGAAAGGCATAAACTTCGCTGAAGTTACCTTACACATTGGTTTGGGTACTTTCCGTTCGGTGGAAGTTGAAGATTTGACAAAACACAAAATGGATTCTGAGCAAGCCATGATTGATAAGAAATGCACAGAAATCGTTAACAAAGGAATTAAAGAAAAAAGACGCGTTTGTGCCGTTGGAACAACAGTGATGCGTACAATTGAAACGGCAGTTTCAACGGATGGAACATTGAACACTTACGAAGGTTGGACAAATAAATTTATTTTCCCTCCCTACGAATTCAGTATCGCAAATTGTATGATTACAAATTTTCATACGCCACTTTCAACATTGTTGATGATGATTTCAGCTTTCTGCGGACATAACCTGATGATGGAAGCATACAAGACGGCTGTTAAAGAAAAATATCGTTTTTACTCTTACGGAGACGCAATGTTGATTATATAATTAGTCAATTACGAATTGAGAATTACGAATTTGGGATAACCAAATTCGTAATTTTTTTGTCCAATAATTCGAAATTAATTCGAGAATTTATATTTGAAAATACAATAGATTGCTCTGAATCCGTCTTTCCAACCAATTTTTTTACCTTCTTCGTAGGTTCTTCCATAATAAGAAATCCCAACTTCGTAGATCCGAATTCCCTTCATTCGCGCCAACTTAGCCGTTATTTCAGGCTCTATTCCAAAACGATTTTCCTTGATGTTGATCTTTTTCGCTAACGGAGATCTAATCAATTTGTAGCAAGTCTCCATATCCGACAAATTTAGATTTGTCATAATATTTGATAAAGTGGTCAAGAATTTATTGCCTATCGAATGCCAGAAAAACAAAATTCTGTGTGGGTGGTGACCAACAAAGCGCGAACCGTAAACGACGTCAGCATTGTCCATAAAAACGGGTTTCAGTAATAAATTGTATTCCTGTGGATCATATTCTAAATCAGCATCTTGAACAATCAAATAATCACCGGTACATTCTTGAATGGCTCTGTTAATTGCCGCGCCTTTACCTTGATTGACGGGTTGCGAGAAAAAACGAATGTCCATTTCTGGATTTTTTGAAATGTATTCTTCTACTTTGGCTACCGTAGCATCCTTTGAACAGTCGTTAACAATTACGATTTCTTTTGTTATTCCATTCATCAGTTCAACTTCTTTGACCTTTTCCAAGATGACTTGAATTGTACTCTCCTCGTTGTACGCAGGAATTAAAATAGAAAGCTTCTGAATGCTCATTGGACAGTTTTTTTGAGTAAATATAAGTTAATTTAAAAATGTTCTGATTTCGAGCATTGATTTTTCTCTAAACGCGAATATATTGAGTAAATTTGCAGGGTCTAAAAAAAAGCATCTTTCGTGTCGAGCAAAATCAAAAAATACGCCTCATTTACAAAGTTTCGACTGTCATTTTTAGTTGTAGTTTCTGCACTTTCTGGATATTTATTTAATCATGGCTCAGATTTAAAACAAATTTTTCTTCTTATGATAGGCGGCATGTTAGTTACGGCAGCCTCAAATGGGTCCAACCAAATCTGGGAGCGCGACTTGGATATTTTGATGAAAAGAACTGCTAAAAGGCCACTTCCAACTAAAACAATGTCACTTCTAGAAGCTTATGTTATTGTTGCTTTATGTTTATCCATAGGGTTGAGCATGCTGGCTTTACTCAATTGGGCTTCATTTTCACTCGGCTTACTCGCCTACATTTTATATGTCTTTGTTTACACACCAATGAAACGAAAATCAAACTGGGCAGTTTTTATTGGAGCTTTGCCTGGCGCCATTCCTCCAATGTTAGGAGCAGTTGCTGCTACTGGTGAATTTGGTTTCGTTCCAGGAATTTTATTTTTCGTTCAATTTACCTGGCAGTTTCCACATTTTTGGGCTATTGCATGGGTTGTAGACGAAGATTACAGAGCCGGTGGATTTAGTCTTTTACCTTCTAAACATGGAAAATCAAAAAATTCAGCCTTCCAAATCGCAGCTTATTCACTAGCATTAATACCTTTTAGTCTCATGCCTTGGTGGCTGGGTTGGACAGGAATGACAACTTTATTTATTGTCAGCGGCATGGGACTTTGGTTCTTTTTACTCTCGTATAAGCTATTTTTAACTTGCGATGATAAGGATGCGAAAAAACTTATGTTCGCTTCGTTTGTTTATTTACCAATAATACAATTTGTTTATGTGTTCGATAAAATTGAATACATGATTCCATATTAAATAAGTACTAAGATGAAAAAAGAATACGAAGATCAATTAGCGCCTGAAGTGCGTGAGAAAATGAGAAAGAATCTCGTCTATATCGGGATCTTTAGTGTAATAATGTTGTTTGCTGGGTTTACTTCAGCTTATTTGGTAACGATGGGCGATTCGTTCTGGCTGAAGAGTCACATGCCATGGGGTTTCTGGGCAAGTACCGCTGTAATCGGACTTTCTAGTTTGACTTTCTTTATTGCCATTAAAAGTATTGAAAAAGGCAATACAAAAGCCCTGAAGACCTTTATGGCCTTGACTTTGGTGCTGGGGTTACTATTTGTTTATTTTCAATTTAAAGGATATGGACAATTAACAGATAACGGAATCCATCCGGTAAATAATCACCTTATCGTTACAGACGGTCGCTACGGCGATTATTTTGAAGTTAAATACAAAGACGCTTTTATTGAAGTTGATGGAAATCATTATAAATGGAAAGGTAAAGATTTGTCCGATCTGCAAATGAAAGATTTACAGTTGTTTATGTCTCAGTTTTTAGTTTTAGACCAAAAGAAACCCTTCGCGATTTCAAGTTACGGTAAATCGTTTGTTTTGTACTTCGAAAACACCTTGATAACTGAAAGCTTAGGAAATCTTTACAAAAGCGATGGTGAAGAACTTGTATTTACCGACAAATTACGTCTGCGCGACTTAGCGGTAAACGTTCGTGATGGTCGAGGTGACTTTTTTATTAAGGGAGAAATCGGCAAAGATTTTAATATCTTTTTTAAAGGAAAAGCATTAGAATATAAAAACAGAACTTTGATGTTCAAAGGTAAAAAATTGACTGGCTACTTACAGTTGAAGGCGATGGAAACATCCGATACTGCAAGTTCATTTCTTTACATTATTACCTTCTTACATTTACTGCATATTTTTGTTGCTTTAATTTACTTGTTTCGCGTTACAATATTCTCATTTACAGGCAGATTTACGCAGGAGAATCATATCATCTTAAAAAGTGGTGCAATTTTCTGGCATTTTTTAGGTCTATTGTGGTTGTATTTGTTGCTGTTTTTGCTTTTTATTCATTAAACTTGCATTCAAAAAAATATCAAGATGGCTGGACATGCTTCACAAGACATTAGTGCGATGAACCTTTGGGACGGAAAAGTGTCCCCTTTTTCAACGAGTTACGGAAAACTGATGATGTGGTTTTTCTTAGTTTCGGATGCCCTAACCTTTGGAGGTTTGTTGGTAGCTTACGGTTTTACAAGGCATGATGCATTAGACGCTTGGCCGATTGGCGAGGAAACTTTTAACTCTATGCCCTTCTTGGGTCACGGTTTCCCCTTGCTGTATGTAGCGCTGATGACTTTTATTCTAATTGTCTCTTCAGTAACTATGGTTTTGGCCGTTGAAGCTGGCCATAGAATGGATAAAAAAGGAGTTACAAAATGGTTATTGGCCACTATAATTGGAGGATTTTTCTTTGTAGGATCTCAGGCGTGGGAGTGGAGTCACTTTATTCATGGATCAGAATTTGGAAAAGTTGAATTGGCAGATGGTTCTCAAGCAATTGTTAATGGTCATTTTGGTGAGTTGAAAAACTTTACAGTTATTGAATCCGGGAAACACCATAAAAAGGGAGAAGTAATCACGGATGATTTAATGCACCAGTTCCAACACGCAGCTGTTTCTGGTCATATCCAAAACGGAATTATTACACTTCATGATGGATCCAAAGCGAAAGTTGCGAAAGCCGCTGACGAGCATATGAAATTGATTATCAAGAAAGACGGTAAAATAAATAAAGTTGGCGACGTTATTCAAGGTGATAAAGCTTGCAATATGTACGGCGAAGTAATCAATAGTGGTGACGAAAATCGTGTGATTTATGGAGCAAATTTGAAGCAAAATGAATACGGGCCACAGCAATATGGGCAGTTTTTCTTCTTTATTACTGGCTTTCACGGTTTCCACGTATTTTCTGGTGTGATGATCAATATTATCATATTACTAGGAGTTATCAAAGGAACTTACCACAAAAGAGGTCATTATGAAATGGTTGAGAAAACTGGCTTATACTGGCACTTCGTAGATTTAGTTTGGGTCTTTGTATTTACCTTCTTTTATCTTATTTAACGTTTTTAAATAAAAAGTATTACCATGGAAAGAGATGATGTTATAGAATATTCTTTAGATACTCACCACAGTGAAGAGGAAGGAAAAGTTTTAAGAAAGAAAATTTGGAAAGTTACTGGTATTCTTACACTTGTGACTTTTGTTGAGGTAGTTTTAGGAGCGAATATCGGGCAAGATAGTATTCTCTGGCCATATGTAAAATTGACATTTGTAATACTGACATTATTAAAGGCAGCCTATATTATTCTCTCTTTTATGCACCTTGGTGATGAAAGAAAATTATTGAAGTATATCATACTCACTCCATACGTTCTATTCATGGCTTATCTAATCTTTATTTTACTTTTCGATGGAACAGCGGTTGGTAATGTGCGCACAGAGTACGGAGTTTAAACAAGAATAGCTAAAATGGCAAAAAGAACTACAGCCGGACGAATGAAAGTGACACTAACGTTTTTGCTTTTATTTGGACCGGCTTCCGTATTAATATTTATCGCGACACGCGGTTGTGAACACAAATTCAAAGAACTTGATGACTACGGAAAAGGCAATGGATATTCTTTCACCGATATCAACGGCAAAACGCGTACTGAGAAGGATTTTGAAGGTGAAATAGTCTTGGTAACTACGTTGCAAACTACCTGCCCAGACTCTTGTGCTATTTCATTTTTCCACTTAAATCAAGCGATCTATCAAAATATCTACGCCAACAAACGCAAGATTAAAAAGCAAGCTAGAATTATCTCTTTTGTAACGGACGGCAAGGGAAATCCAATTGATGATATGAGTCAAGTTGAGGCTATGTTGAAAGATAGAGTTGAGGATTACGACCCGAGTATATGGATACTCGCAAAAGGAGATGCTAAACAAGTTTACGATCTAGAAAACAATGGCAAATCCTTATTGCAAGAAGGGCAAGAATTTTATGGAGGGAAAGCTTTCCAGGAGTTAATTTTACTTCTGGATAAACAAAATCATTTGAGAATGGTTTTATCAGGTGCATCTGAAGGTATGATTCGGAGATTAAAAGAGTATCTAGCTCTTTTACACAAACAATACGATAAGGAAGCAAGCAAAAAGAAAAAATGATACGTCTCTTTTTAGGATTAGCACTTGTGGGTTTTCTATTCACCGCATGTAATGAAAGTTACACGCCCCTTCCTATTG
>JBDNIA010000227.1:0-3971 GCA_041688525.1 Crocinitomicaceae bacterium
AATGTAAAGTAATTGAAGTGAAAGAATTAGGAACAGAAGGTGGCGCTGGGAATTTAGTAATCTGTGAAGTAACTAAAATTCACATATACGAAAGCATTTTGGATGAAAAAGGCACAATTGATCAAACGAAAATTGATTTAGTTGCCAGAATGGGTGGAAACTGGTATTGCCGGGCAGATAAAAACTCTATGTTTGAGGTTGCAAAACCATTGATGACTGTCGGAATTGGTTTTGACAATATCCCAGCAGATGTTTTAAAAAGTAAAGTTTTCACTGGAAATGATCTTGGTCTATTGGCCAGCGTAGAATCTATCCCAAATGAGACAGATGTAAATGAATATAAATTACTAGAATTAAGTGATTTATTTGTTACTTTACAAGACAAAGCGGCGGAATTGGAGTTGGAATTACACAAGCGCGCAAAGAAATTATTAACAGAAAATAAAATTGAGGAGGCTTGGTTAAGTCTGCTCTCATTCAACAATTAATACAATAATCTATGTTTAAAATTAGTGGAATCATTAAGGTGGTTAAAGACGAAGAAGTCATCAGTGATAAATTCAAAAAAAGAGAATTCGTTTTGACGGATGCATCAAGTATGTACCCACAAGATATTTCTTTCCAATTGACGCAAGACAAATGTTCTTTAGCCGATGGAATTCAAGTAAATGATCAAATTGAAGTTTCTTTCAACTTGAGAGGTCGCGAATGGACAAGTCCGCAGGGTGAAGTAAAATACTTCAACACTTTGGAAGCTTGGAGAATTGAGAAAATGGGAGCCGGCGCTCCATCATCTACTCCATCTCCAATGGATATTCCGTCTAACACAGCAACTGTTGCGAATTTGAGCAATGACGCTGAAGACGACGATTTGCCGTTTTAATAAAATATAGTTTTATAACAAAGCCTTTCTATTCCTATAGCTACCGGAATTAGGAAGGCTTTTTGGTTGAGCGTCCTTTCCAATTCGGAGTTGAAAAAAGGGATAGAAATACTAGTGAAAATATATAAATCGGGAAAATCAGTTCATAAACAAATACTTGAAATGTATTAAACTGTTCTTGGTATTTGTAAGTACAGATAAAGGCATCCAACTCACTTTTAATGAGAATCAAAACTATCGTTGCGCCAAAATTTCCGATTGCTAATTGAAAGAAAGCAAAGGTGTAATACATCAATTGTATCAGTAGAACAATAAAACCAAAACCATTTGCTAAAGCATCCTTCACCGCTTTTGATTTACCTAACCAACGGCTTCGTTGAATTAAACCGTCAGGAATAGAGTTAGGTGGAGCGGTAAGAGCTGTCAAATTTTCATCGTTTATTATTGAAATATTTTTTCCTGATTTTCGAAATGCCGAAAGTAGAAACTGATCGTCACCACTTAAATAATCTGTATCCGTTCTCGTAGATTCAGATTCTAAAAATCCCTTTTTATCAAAGAACAAATTTGCACCTGAAGCTATAACCGGTCGGACTATTCCGGCTAAGGCAAATGATGTTTGTGTTTGTAATTGATAATCCCAAGCAAAAAAACCACCAATCCAAGACGAAGCGTGCATTTGAACAGGAAGAATATTCAAATCTGACCAACTGTATTTTTTAAGTGCTTCGAAATAAGTCGGCACAATCTCGATATCTGCATCCCATGACAGAATATAATTGCCTTTTGACTCAACAATTCCTTTTGACAAAGCTTTCTTTTTGCCTTCTATTCCAAGTTCCAACGTGTATAAACGCAACTCACAAGGTAGCTTTATTTCACCAAGTAATTCTGTCGATTCGTCCTCCGAATGGTCGTTAACAAAAATAAATTCTAAAGGAAATGCATTTAATTTCTTTAAACTCGCAAGCAGTTTGGGTAAATTATCCACTTCGTTGCGAAAAGGTATTACAACTGAAATTTCATCCAAACTATTCGCTAAATTTTCATTGTATAGGGATTTCGACTTATTATTTGCTCGTTTTTTGCCGATTAAAATCGCACCGACAGGCACAGCGTAACTGAGCATGACAATCAAGACTTCAAACTTTAACCAAGACATACTTTTTCCATTTAAAGTAAGCGAATACACTCGGAATTGCATTGTTCATTGACCAAACCAGAATACTCGCTACCAATGCTATGGGCAATTCAATTCCGGCAAAAGACAAAATAAAAATAGCCATGGTCTCTCGAATAAATAATTTGCCTAAGAAAATAGAAGGTGAAAGTGTCGTCCACAAATACAGCTGCCAAATCCAGAATAAAACATTTATTGAAATTTCCGGCTCAAACGCTTTGATAATAAGGAAAAACTGAGTCGAAAAAACCAGATATCGAAGCGCACTGAAAAGTAAAAAATGCATTCTTAATCCAACGCTTATACCTGAAAGTGAGGGGACTAATTTCTTGATTTTTTTGTGTGAAAATCGATTTATTCCGATAAAAAAATAAAGGAACAAGACGACTAAAATGAAGAGGAATAACAGTATCAATACTAAATTTGAATTATTGCCAATGTGTAAAATCCCAACCAATAGTAAAGAAATAAATCCAAAAAGTAGACTGACTAAAAACTGCGCTCCATTTCCCATGACAGTATTTGCAACAACTTTTGGTTTCCATTCCTTATTAACCACTGTCATCCTACCTAAAAAATTACCCAAGGCACTTGGCGTAACAAATCCCGATAACATTCCAGCATAAAAACCTTTGAGCAAAACTTCCTGCGGAAATTGAAAGATATTCTCCATGCCTATTTTCCATTTCTTCCATTCTAGGAGCCAGTTTGGAAAAACTAAAATAATTGCCAGAAATAAAAAAATACTAGCTTTCAAGTGAACTGATTTGGCCTCTGACCAATTAAAAGACTTCAACTGATAACACAAAAGTGAAACAATTAGTCCAAACAGGACTATCCTTCCGATTTTCTGAATTATCACTTGATTTTTTATAGCTTTAACCTTTAATTTCATTTGAATGGTTGAAGATAAAATAATTCTTGGAATTGACCCAGGAACAACAGTTTTGGGCTACGGTTTAATCCACGTTCAAGGTAAAAAAATAAAAATGATAAATTTCGGAGTTATTCATTTAAACAAACTCCCTACTCAAAATGACAAATTAAAGCGAATTTTCGAACGATTAGACGGATTAATCGCTGAATTTAAACCAGATGAAATGGCATTGGAAGCGCCTTTCTTCGGTAAAAATGTTCAGTCCATGTTGAAATTAGGTCGCGCTCAAGGAGTTGCTATTGCCGCAGCGATTAAATACAATTTACCCTATGAAGAATATAGCCCGCGCCGCATTAAACAAGCTATAACTGGAAGCGGTGCAGCATCAAAAGAACAAGTAGCAGCCATGCTACAAACGATTTTAAAATTTGAGGAAATACCTCAATATTTAGACGCAACTGACGGATTAGCGGTAGCACTTTGTCACCACTACTCCAAAGGAATTGGTGAAAACAACAAAACGAAAGGAAAAAGTTGTGATTCTTTTATAAAAAATAATCCTGATAGGAAATTGAGATAACCATTCATTTATCAATGCGCTGTATTGATTTACTTATGTGCCTAACGAAGCTTTAAAAATACAGAATCATCATTCTGCATTTAGTCACTCCAGTCTTGACGTCTCTTTTAATCTTGTAAAGCATAGAATGCAATTAACCCGCAGTCTACATTTCTGTGCTGCTATTTATAACGTCCAAAAGATTAATCTCTTATTTTAGTATTCAACAAAACTGAATTCGATAATCATAGTTGCCGGCTCCTTTGCCTATGTTTTTGCTAATCACAAAGAGAATACAAGTAAATAGGTCAATCAATTAACTTTAATTAAAAAATAGGGTTACCCCTTTAGGTAGCAGAACGTAAATAGTTTATATTCTGGATCTGTTTATTTGTGTAAAAATAGCACAGATGAAAATACTTAAAGAATTATCGAGAAAAGAATTTAGGGCAAAATTTGGGTTGGAGGATCT
>JBDNIA010000005.1:0-2634 GCA_041688525.1 Crocinitomicaceae bacterium
AGTTTTGGAATATCCAAAGTAAGCAAGGAAGAAGATTTGCCAGGAGCACTCGAAAAAGCATTTATTGAAGGAGAAACAGTCGTATTAGAGAGTTTCTTAAATGGAACAGAAGTAACTTGTGGAGCTTACAGAAATAAGCACGCAATACAAGCTTTACCGATTACAGAAATTGTTTCCGAAGGAGATTTCTTTGATTACGACGCCAAGTATTTAGGAAAATCTCAAGAGATTACGCCAGCAAGAATTCCAGATGTAATGCGTGACAAAATTCAAGAACAAACGAAAATGATTTATCAATTGTTGAGATTGAAATCTATCGCCAGAATTGATTATATGATAGTTGATGAAACGCCTTATGTAATTGAAGTGAATACAACACCAGGTTTTTCAAGTGCATCAATTGTTCCACAAATGATTCAAGTAAAAGGACAAACATTAAAAGACTTTTGGAAAGAAATATTTGATGCTGAAATTGATCAATAAATAGCCATTGCATTCATAATTGCCTCTATTTTTTCTACTGTGATTGAATTTGAGCAATTGTAATTGTTGATTATAATTGCGAAAGCCAAGTCTTTACCTGATTTAGATTTTACATATCCAGCGTATGACTTCACCTTAGACATTGTGCCACTTTTAGCGAAAACACGACCTTCGCCATCCTGACCATTACATACACTTATTAATGTTCCACTTTGACCAGCTGTTGGCAGTGTTGCTCGAAATACATTGTATTTATCACTTTTAGACATTTTATAAAGTAAGTCGCAAAAATGTTGACTACTCACGGCATTTGATCGTGATAATCCACTTCCATCCTTTAAGTTTAAGCCTGTAATGTCAAATTTTCCGCTCCAGTATTTATTGATTTCGCTCAGTCCAATTTCTGTTGTTCCAAGACCTGTTTTTTCATAAGCAATCAAACACAGCATTTGTTCCGCAAAGAGATTCACGCTTTTCATGTTTGTATGATGTATAATTTCCTCAATGGTATGACCTTCCCATTTTTTTAGTAAAACTAGTTTGTTGTAATTTGGCAATTCAATTTTTCTTAATTTATATTGTCGTGCAAAATCAAAGCCGTCAACCACTATTTTTTGTTGAATCAAAGCTTCATAAAATTCTTTTGCCAATTGATACTCAGGGTCGGGCAAAGAACCTTTCACTATAAATTCTGTTCTATTGTAAGGTAAAGTACCAGTCCCAAATCGTTCATAGGAAAAGGGAGAACCAAAAATATAGCTTTCGTCACCAGATTGCTTGGCAGCTTTAATATTATTTAAAAAGTGCAATTCAGCTATTTCTGGTTCAGTTCTCAAAAGGATTGTATTTGAACCAATTTCAGACGTTTTGAAATAATATTTTAACATGTTGTCGCGTATAACTATTCCCGAAGGTCCAGCACCATAATAGTTACCAATATCTCCCCAAGACCATCCATCAGGACAGCCATTGTAACCAAAAGACGAACCATCAACGATTATTTTACCTTCAATTACCAGAACACCTAAACGTAAAAGTTCGTTAACCCATTCGCTAAGAAAGGAGTTTTCACTTCCTTCTTTATTAAAATATTTACTTCCTAAAGTGGGATCGCCACCTCCTTTGATATATAGATTTCCACTGATTACACCATTTGCAGTCATTTTTGAATCTGTATAGAAGTAAGTTGAGGGTCTATAATCGCAACCTAAAATTTCGAATGCAGAAGCTGTAGAAAATAACTTAACCGTGCTTGCAGGCGTTAACGCAGATAAATTGTGATGTTGGGCTACAGTTTCGCCGTTTGACAGGTCTTTAACACAAATTGAAATACCCGCATTTTTAAAGTTATCGAAGTTAACAAAGGACTTTATGGTATTTTGAATATTATTTTGAGAAAAAAGTAGCTGAGTTGCTAAAACAAAAAATATCAAGATTCTTTTTGACATGTTGTGTAATTTTTAAAAATTAGTCAAGTTTTGCGACGGAAATTATTGAACGTCTTGTTTTAAGTATAAGATTGAGCAACAATATTCCAAAAATAGACATTTTTTATTGTGCCTTGAAACTAGATGTATAACTTAGTGCCGAATAATCACGTCAATGCAAAGAATTCTTAGAATAATAAACCGTTTTAATATTGGAGGTCCAACTTATAATGTTGCTTATTTATCTAAGTTCCTCGCAGATAATTACGAAACTTTACTAATAGGTGGTGAGCCAGATGAAGGAGAAGTTGATTCACTGCATGTTTTGACAGATTTAGGATTAAAGCCTAGAATAATACCGGAATTAAAACGCAAGCCAAACATAAAAGAAGATATAAGAGCATTTCTAGCAATTCGAAGGATTATAAAAGAATTTAAACCAGACATTGTCCATACGCATGCAGCTAAAGCTGGAGCAATAGGTCGTTTGGCGGCGATTTCATGTCGTGTCCCAATAGTTGTCCATACATTTCATGGGCATGTTTTTAAAGGTTATTTTTCACCTGTGAAAACTAAGATTTATATATTGATTGAGCGTTGGTTAGCTAAACATTCGACTGGAATTGTAGCCATTTCAAATGAGCAAAAGAAGGATTTAGTAGAGGTTTATAAAATTGTAAAACCAGATAAAGTCAGAATAGTTCCCTTAGGTTTTGATTTGGAT
>JBDNIA010000228.1:0-3861 GCA_041688525.1 Crocinitomicaceae bacterium
CATCATTGATCCTGGATTTGGATATAAAGTAATTCCTCCAGTAGTTATATCAGGTGACGGCACAGGTGCAACCGCAGCCGTTACATTAGATAACCAAGGTAGAGTAACGGCAGTCACTATTACTGCGAGAGGAAAAAAATACAGCAATATAACCTCAACAGTTAGATATTTTTCTGTATTAGTTAATGCAGATACTACTATCAACAACTTCTGGAGCATTTACTCTTGGGATAATGTGCGCAATGTATTTTTTAGAAGTCAATCTCAAGCATTTGATACCACTAGATATTGGGCATACACCAACTGGTGGATGGCTGATTATTCTATAGACACTAGAATTACAAGAGAATTATTAAATGTATACAATGAAGAATTATATACAATACTAGTTGGCGACCTCATAAGAATTAAAGAATACGGTTCAGGAGGCTGGGCAGTATTTGAAAAAGTTTCAGATACCGCTGATACTTTCTTAGATCGATTTATGCTTGTTGGTAGAGAAAACGGAACCATCCAACTAAGTGCATCATTATATGATACTACTATCTTTGGAATTGGATTTGATAATACTCAGGCATTTGACGATACCAATTACGATCTTAATAATTCTGCAGAAATGCGAAATATTTTTAAAGCAGTCAAAGAGGACATCTTTGTCAGTGACTACGCTGTAGAATGGAATAATATATTCTTTGCCTCTATGCGTTACATACTGTCTGAACAAACTTATGTATATTGGATGTTTAAAACCAGTTTCTTAAATGCAACACACAATGTTGGAGAATTAGCAAGTCCTCCAAATTACAGAAACGATAATTTATCAAACTACCAAGATTATATCAATGAAGTAAAACCGTATAGAACTACTGTTAGAGAATATGTAAGTCGTTATACCACTCCAGAGGCATACGGATCTGCATTGACAGATTTTGATTTGCCTGCAACATATTCAAAAGCAGATGGTAAAGTAGTTCCTATTACTGCCAATCGTGGCGAGTTAGATGCCTATCCTTGGAAGTGGTGGACAGATAACAACAGTTATTCTATTGTTGAAATAACAGTCTACGATCAAGGTACACAATACACTACTCCGCCTACTGTGTTAATCACAGGCAATGGCACAGGAGCAACAGCTCAAGCATATATTTCTAACGGTAAAGTTTCGGGAATAGTAGTGTTAACCGGCGGCACAGGGTACACATTTGCTCCTGTGATTACACTAGTTGGTGGTAACCCGACAGGATCAATAACGGCCAAAGCAGTTGCAATAATTGGAAACACTGCGGTAAGAACATTTAATGTCGGAGTTAAATTTGACAGAGTTACCAAAGACGGTATTTACAATTCTTACTCACAGTCTGAAATATTCACAGCTAATGGATTAACATCAGTATTTGAATTATCGTATGCACCTACCCGTAATAAAATTAATATTTCAATAACAAAAAATAATCAGCTGGTACTGAATGGAGATTATACACTAACTTTGTACTATTCAACATTAGATAGCTATTCATTGTTAAGAGGAAAAATCATTTTTAACGCAGCACCTGTTGCTGGAGATATCATCACAGTAATATATGACAAAAATATAGAATTATTAGATGCTGTAAATCGTATTGATCGAAATTATAATCCAACTTCAGGAATGATTGGCAAAGAATTAAATCAACTAATGACTGGTATAGACTTTGGTGGAGTACAAATTCAAGGTACAACATTTGATGTAACTGGTGGCTGGGATGCATTACCTTGGTTTACTGATAACTGGGATAGCGTAGAAGCAAGTTCCGACTACTATAATGTCTGCGATGGCAGCACCGGAGTAGTAACATTGCCTTATGTTCCTGCCGCTGGTCAAGAATTGAACATCTACATCAAAAGAGCCGGGCAAACTGCGTCTACTAGAATAGACGATCCTAATTACACCGATGCGTGGGACTCAACCTCAGCAATAAATCCCAATGCTCAAATGCCGACATTTATAGGCGACGGCGTAACTAGTGATGTAGAAATCGCACAATATATTCAAACTAATGTAGGTGACATTTTAATATTCCGTCCTATAGAAAGTGATGGTTCAGTAACTATTACCGACGAGCAGTTATTAGATACACAGATAAGTGGCGGCACATTATCATCCATCGATAGTGCATATATTACTGCGACTGGAGCCGCAGCAGAGGACATTACAATTAACGGTGGTACATTTACAAGTCCAGCATATGTTCCTGCTCCTGAAGAAAATGTCCCAGGCCAAGTGTTAGATAGCGTATCTATCAAAGTGTACAACAACACAGTTTCGGGGTCAGCTACATTGCAGTCTAAAATCTCTGAAAGCAACGGCGTTGATACAGTATACACTATCGGACAGCAGGTATTAGAAAATAATTCAGTGTTGGTATACGTTGACAAAATTAAACAAATTGATTATATTTTAGATTTAGAAAATTATAATGTTGAATTTAACTCGGTGCCTGTATCCGGATCAATAATTGAAATATTATCAGTAGGGCTTGGCGGCTTAGGAATTTTAGATTATCAAGAATTTGTCGCAGACGGCACTACTAATTTATTTTTAACCAATGCAAATTTTGATTACACTTCTTCTATATTTGTAACAGTAAATGGTGAACAGTTAGATACTGGATTTACAAACAGCACAGATGTAGTAGATGCAGTTGGTCGAACATTGGTACAATTTGGGTTTACTCCTGAATTAGGTGATATTATCAAGATTGTTTGTTTTGAAGCAGCAAGTGATGTTGATTCATCCGGTGTACCAATTGTTATCATTAATACTCAAACTGTATATTTTGAAGGAAGCACCCGCAGTTTTGACCTGACCAATTTTGTTAATCTGTCTAGAGGGTCTGCAAGAAATTCTATGATCGTTGAAGTAGCAGGTACTGTATTAAAAGGTTCAGACACTATATATACAATTTATGACGGTACAAACAATGTATTCACATTAGGTCTTGATCCTTTTGAAACTCCCGGTAGTATTTTGCCAAGTAATATACGAGTTTTTATCAACAACATCGATGCAGCATTTATTACTGATTATGTGTTTGACGGTCCTACAAAGATTCTAACAATTTATCCAACTAAATTAACTGTTGGTGATATTATTAAGATTCAAAACGACCTTAGAGCAGAATACTCCGTTGTTGATAGTAATCTTGTAATTGCAGATTCTGTAGATATAACCTCAGTTGATGAACTATCTAACACAGAAGTTAACATTACTTGGTTTGGAGAATATCCGTCACTAGATATTGTATCCGATGAGAGAGCCGGCGGCCAAGTTCAATATCAATTATCGAGAACTCCGATCTCAGCAAGTTATGTTTGGGTCTATAAAAACGGACAGCGCCTAACCCAAGATGTTGATTATTATGTTTCCTTGCCACGGGGAGTGGTATATCTTAATATAGATAGTACTGCTGAAGATGATATTAAGACATTAAGTTTCTCTAGACAAATCTTTAAACTGCCAAGTGCTTACGAAATTCATAAGGACATGTTAAATGTATATCACTTTAACAGATTTGCCAAGGGTGAGATTAAATTAGCATCAACTTTGAATTATTATGACACTACGATAACTGTTGATGATTCTACTACATTGTCAGACCCTATTTCTAGCAGAAATATTCCAGGAGTTGTTTGGATATCTAGTGAACGTATTGAATACATGACTAAAGTTGGTAATGTTTTAGGACAGTTAAGAAGAGGAACTCAGGGTTCTCCAATAGGGGAAGTTTACAATGTTGACACCGCAGTTGTTGACATTGGGCCTCAAGATACTATTCCTTACAACGAAACACAAGAAAGAACGGATTTCTACAGTGATGGTAG
>JBDNIA010000229.1:0-7200 GCA_041688525.1 Crocinitomicaceae bacterium
AAGTATTTTTTTTATTCTCTTACTTTTTGTTTGCGATGAATAATACTATTTCATTTATTGTATGAACTTCCTTTTCGTACGAGGATACCTGAGTTTAAACTGAAAATCTAAAAAAAACTGTGCCGTTTATTTTTTTAATGTGATTTAAATCGTTTTTAAACTTTACCTTAGCCTTATGTGTTACATAGCAAATGTGACTGTTTTGATTAATTTATGCTGAATTACTCTGTTTACGAGAATATTAACACATCCAAATGGGTAACTTTTGTCCACGGAGCAGGAGGAAGCAGCTCTATTTGGTTTCGTCAAATTAAGGATTTCAAAAAGGATTTTAACGTTTTACTAATCGATTTGCGGGGACATGGTAAAAGTAAACCATCCTTAAAAGAGACTTTTAATCAGAAATATACTTTCGACGTTATAATAAACGATATGAAAGAGGTTCTTGATCATTTAAAAATAAACAAATCACATTTTGTCGGGATTTCTTTGGGAACGATTTTAATTAGACATTTGGCCGAAAAACATCCTGATATTGTTCAAAGTATGGTCATGGGTGGCGCAATTATTAAATTTAATGTTCGTTCAAAACTTCTTATGGGATTTGGAAATGCATTTAAATCTATTGTGCCCTATATGGTTCTTTACAAGTTGTTTGCATTTGTTATAATGCCCAAAAAAAATCACAAAGAATCGCGTGTGCTTTTTGCGAAAGAAGCTAAAAAACTATACCAAAAAGAATTTATTCGTTGGTACCGGCTGACTGCAGAAGTTAATCCATTATTGCGTTTCTTTCGACTAAATGATATTCATATTCCAACATTTTATGTGATGGGGGAGCAGGACCATTTGTTCTTACCTTCTATTCGTAAAATTACCGACTCACATGAAAATGCTCAATTGCACATCATTAAAAATTGCGGGCATGTTGTCAACGTTGAGCAACCACAAGAGTTTAACACGAAAGTGATTTTGTTTTTGAAAGCTCAATAATTCTGATTACTTTATGTCTTTTTGGGCTATTCAATCCACAAAAGCTGGTTCGCGTCGCAACCAATAAATTGATAAATTTTTAGGCATTTTTTTTATAGAATCTGGTAGCATGGTCTCGCGCGAAAGTATCCCTAAATAAGCAATAGTTCCTCCCGCAACCAAAGCCTACTTATAATCAGGATCAAGTACTATTACATTATATCCAGCGTAAAAAAGACCAAAAAATGAAACTTTGAGCATTGCAATAGTCTCGGAGCCAATAAATTTTGCTTTATCAGTAGCTTCTTTTTAGTTTCCCACTTTAAGATGTAAGACAAAATCTTCTCTATTCTCTACAAAAACATCAATGCAAATCTGACCAGTAGCTATTTTTTTTCCTTTTTAATTACAGAAGGTTCCATTATTAATTACTGGTCTATTACTGCTCAATAAAATTTTACGGCCTCTTTGATTTTTGGAAGAATAATGCCAAGGTGTGAAAATTATTTTGGGAAATTTTGATTTTGGTTTGTATTAGTTTATACATTGGCGGATAGATGGGTTAATAATTAATTGGTGCTCAAAGTTCAATTTTATTTCCTTCAAAGTCGAGAATATGGATGAACTTTCCATAATCGTATGTTTCCATTTCGTCGAGAAGTGTAACATCTTCGTTTGTAAATTTTCGATTAACCTTGAAGTATTCGTTACAAGTGGCTCGAGCCTTAATGATTCAAATTATACGAATTACAGAAATATTGTTGTAATGAATAGTATAGATGCTAAAAATGTTTTTGATAAAACAATTAAAAACGACTAATAACCTCGCTAATTGCTTTTTCCAAACCATCAGCCTTCTTGCCGCCAGCAGTTGCAAAAAATACTTGGCCGCCGCCGCCACCTTGAATATGTATGGAAACTTCACGAATAATTTTTCCAGCGTCTAAGTTTTTTGCCGCAACTAAATCGTCAGAAATCATGATGCTCAATGAACATTTACTGCCTTCTTTACCACCGATTACCCCAATGAATGAAGGGATTTCTCCTTTGAATTGATAAAGTAAATCTTTAATCGAACCCGCATCTAAATCAACAATAGCCTGCAATAATTTAAAGTCGCCTTTGTCTTCTATTTTTGTTTTCAAATCTTGTTTGATGCCCGCTGCAATTTGTTTCTTGTAGGCTTCAACCTCGCTCTGCAAAGCTTGGTTTTTCTGAATTAGCTCATCAACTGCTTTGTTCAAATTTTTGGGACTTTTCAAGGTTTGCATTAATTCGCTGACTTGTTGGTCTCTATTTCGAAAGTAGGCTTCCGCTGTCGGACCTGTAATTGCTTCAATTCTCCTAATACCTGCCGCTACTGCTCCTTCAGAAAGTATTTTCACTAAGGAAATTCTACCGGTATTTGGAGCATGACATCCGCCGCATAATTCTATGGAATCGCCAAATTGAATAACGCGAACGGCATCTCCATATTTTTCTCCAAATAGTGCCATTGCTCCCATTTTTTGTGCTTCAGCAATTGGAGTATTTCGCATTTCATTTAGCGGGTGATTAGCGAAAATTGCTGCGTCGATATGCGCTTGAATTTTCACCATTTCTTCGTCGGTAATCTTCGCAAAATGGCTGAAATCAAAACGTAAATAAGCTGGATTGACTAATGAGCCTTTCTGTTCAACGTGTATTCCCAATATGTCTCGTAATGCATGATGAAGTAGATGTGTTGCTGAGTGATTCAGCAAAGTTTGTTCGCGTTTGTTCGCGTTTACGATTGACTTAAACTTACCACTCAGTTCATTTGGCAACTTATCCGTTAGATGAACGATAAGGTTGTTTTCTTTTTTGGTGTCTGAAATGAAAATTTTGTCTCCATTTTCTTTTTCTAAATAACCTGTGTCACCAACTTGTCCGCCGCCTTCAGGATAGAAAGGGGTAAGATTAAATACCAACTGAAAAAAGTTCTTGTTGTTCTGTTTTACTTGTCTGTATTTTACAATTTGCACGTCCGCTGTCAAGTAATCGTAACCGATAAATTCTTGAACGTCATCGTCAAGTAAAATAACCCAGTCGTCTGTTTCTAGATTTGTAGCAGCACGCGAACGTTGCTTTTGAACTTTCAATGCTTTGTCAAATCCTTTTTCATCGACGCTCATTTCGTTTTCTCGTGCAATTAAAGAAGTTAAATCCAGCGGAAAACCGTATGTATCATACAATTCGAAAACGGTTTCGCCATTTAAAATAGTCTTTCCTGATTTCTTTAAATCGGCAATGGTATTTTCAATTCTTCGGATACCTTGTTCTAACGTTCTAAAGAAACTTAATTCTTCTTCGCATATTACTTTATAAATCAACTCTTTTTGTTTGATTAATTCGGGGTAAGCTGCGCCCATTTCACCGGACAGTATTTTAGACAATTCGCACATAAAAGGTTCTTTTAAACCCAATGTTTGGTATCCATATCGAATGGCTCTTCTTAAAATTCTTCGAATAACGTAACCTGCGCCATTGTTAGCAGGTAATTGTCCGTCAGCGATGGAGAAAGCAATCGCACGAACGTGATCCGCGATTACCCTTAAAGCAATATCTGTAATTTCTGATTTGCCATAAACAACGCCAGAGGTCTTAACCATGTGGCTAATTAATGCTTGAAATAAATCCGTATCGTAGTTGGATTGTTTTCCTTGCAATGCCATTGCTAACCTTTCCAAACCCATTCCGGTGTCTACGTGTGTTGAGGGAAGTGGCTCTAAACTGCTATCGGCTTTTCTATTGAATTGCATGAAAACATTATTCCATATTTCAATTACTTGTGGGTGATCTTGGTTGACCATTTCTCGACCTGAAATTTTATCTACTTCGTCTTGATTTCTTAGATCGATGTGAATTTCAGTGCACGGACCACATGGCCCTGTATCGCCCATTTCCCAGAAATTATCTTTTTTGTTGGCAAGAATGATTCGATCTTTTTCAATGTATTTCATCCAAATATCAAAACTTTCTTTGTCCATTGGAACGCCATCTTGTTCGTCGCCCTCAAAAACAGTAACAAACAAACGATCTTTTGGCAATTTATATACTTCCGTCAGTAATTCCCATGCCCAAGCAATTGCATCTTCCTTGAAATAATCGCCAAACGACCAGTTACCTAGCATTTCAAACATTGTGTGGTGATAGGTATCTACACCAACTTCTTCCAAATCGTTGTGTTTTCCAGAAACGCGTAGACATTTTTGAGAATTTGCAACCCGTTTATTTTTCGGTACGGCATTGCCCAAGAAAAAGTCTTTAAATTGATTCATACCAGCGTTGGTAAACATCAACGTAGGGTCATTTTTAACCACCATTGGTGCAGAAGGAACAATATCGTGACCTTTTGAAGCGAAGAATGTAAAAAACTGTTCTCGTATTTCTTGAATTTTCATGCTTTTTCGACTATTTAAAACTTTGCCTTGCAAAAATAGCGGAATTCATCAAAATAAGTCATTATAGACTATGCAGTTTAATTCGAATTATGAAAAAGATACGAAAATTACTTTTTCTACGATTTAACAGAGAAAAAATATACTTAATCCAGGTCTAACATAATTTTTAAAAATTGATAATTGTTAGCTAATCGAACTCGGTGGGATGTTCAGTTACTTTGTAAAAAATGAAAAGAGTTATGAAAAATTTTACATTGTTTTTTGCTGCATTTGGGTTCATGGGAGCCATGCATGCACAAATTGGATTTAATCCAGAATTCGACTTCGAAAATGTTGTCGATACGGTTTTGGTAGCGCCATCTCCTTTAATTAAACAAGTACTTTTTGTCGGTGGAGTCGATATGGTACAAACAACTGCAACTTATGGTAACCCTGCGACTGAAGTTCCAGCAAAACAATGGCATGATTTCATTGGATTTACTCCAGATGTTGCTTCTGGTTCAGCTGATCTGGGTTGGCTTAGTGTAAATCACGAGATGATTGAAGCTAATGACAAAATTGGCGATGGTGGCGGAATGACAGTGTTCAAAGTAAAACGAGATCCATCAACGGATTCATTAATTATCATGAATCAAACATTATTGGACGGTCGCTCAGGAAAATTTTTTAATGTTGATTTCGTTAACACTGTGGGTGAAACAGGAATGAACTGTGGTGGAATTTCTTCAGATATTGATGGTAGAATTTGGACAGCAGAGGAATGGATGCGTTCAAGTAATTCATCCATATACAATGCTGCAAATGGTCTTGCAGGAGGAGGAGTTCAAGATACACTCGATTATACCATTTCAGGGTCACCGATTACTTTCGCAAACGGAACGACGATGGAGAAATATGAAAACTTTAATTATATGGTTGAAATTGATCCGCGTCAGGCTGTAGCTTTGCACAAACAATACAATTGGGGGCGTCAAGCCTTTGAAGGTGGGGTGATAATGCCAGACAATAAAACGGTTTATTTGACAGTCGATGATACTCCGGCTTTCTTTACAAAGTTTATTGCAAATACTGCTGGCGACTTTTCTGATGGAATCGTTTATGTTTACAAACAAGGTGCTTCAAATCCATGGATTTCCTTGCAAAACAACATGACAACGATGTTGAATTTCAAAGATTCAGCTGTTGCAGTTGGTGCAACAATGTTTGATCGTTTGGAATGGTCAGCTTATAATCCAGCGGACGGCAACGTTTATTTAACTGAAACAGGCTTGGATGCGCCAAGTGGAGCTTGGTTGGATGAATACAACTCAGGTGCAACATATGCACTTCATCACATTGCAAGAGCAGCAGCTCAAGGAGTTTCGAATCCGGGAGTTAGTGCTTATAAAGATTACTACGGTCGTATTTTGAAATTTGACGTTACTACAAATACTATGACCTCTTATTTAGAAGGCGGACCAAGTTATTCGGGTGAGGTTACAGTTTCGAATTACCCAGCTTACCACCTGTCAAACCCTGATGGTTTAACATTTATGACTGTTAACAACAAAACTTATATGGTAATTTGCGAGGACTTGAATGGAACTTCAAATGGTCGAATGCCAGCTGGAATTAGCAACAAGTCTTGTGAATTATTTCTGTTAGATGCAGAATTAACCGCCCCAATGACAACAGATTTAGTTCGAATTGCACAAGTGCCTTACGGTGCGGAGGTTACAGGAGCAAAAGCAACACCTGACGGAAAAACGTTGTTGTTTAATTCTCAGCATCCAAGTACTTCTAATCCATTTCCTTACAACAATTCTTGTACAATCGCTTTAACGGGTTGGGATAAAACGGTAAGTCAACTTAGAGTTGAAGAAAAAGAATTGGAAAATGAATCAAATTTCCAAGTTTATCCAAACCCAACCTCAAGAGTTTTGTATTTCAACACAGTAACGGATGTCGCTTTGTACGATTCAAATGGCACATTGGTATTGGTAGAAAGAAACACAAAAAGTGTTGACATTATAGGTTTAAAACCAGGAGTCTATTTCTTAAAAAATAAGGAGGGTATTGCTAAAAAAGTAATTATTCAATAAATAGAACAAAAGTATTAACGCCTCTTGTCATTCCGGCAGGAGGCTTTTTCCATTTTTATATGAAATCAATTATTTTTTCTCTTTTCGTCATTCTTTTTTATCTTGGATTACATTCATTTAAATCAAAAGGATTTATGCAAAAAATGCCGGTTCAAATGGCTGTTTCTCAAATTTCTAAAGATATGGATGCGACTTTGTTACTGATAAGTCATCTTAAAATCGCTCTGGAGGAAAGAGATATTGAAAAATCTAAGTCGCTTTTTGTCAATCTTAAGAAGAACTTTAAAAAGCAAGAATTTTTCTTGCTGCATTTTGATTACGAAACACATAGTCGTTTCATAAATGGAGCACCGTTGCCGAAAATAATGGAAAAAATGAATGAATTGACTATTCTCGAAGCTCAAGGATTACAAATAATTGAAGAAAAGTTATTTGGCGAAGTTCTCGATTTTAGTGAATTAGTTCAATTGTTGTTGACTTTTGAAATTAATTTTAATGAAATTTCACAACAGCTTAAAAGAAATAAATTTGACGACGCAGATGTATTTGAGGCTATGCGATATGGTATTATTTACTTAAATTCCATTGGGTTAACTGGTTTTGATTCGCCTTCGGGTCCCGAAAAAACAAATGATGAAAATATTCAGTTTTTAATAGGAATACAAGAAGCTTTCGGATTGTATAAGTCATATATAAAACCAAATCATTTTCAGCAAGTCAACAAT
>JBDNIA010000230.1:0-4760 GCA_041688525.1 Crocinitomicaceae bacterium
ATTTTGCTTCCACATACATTCCTGCGCATTGCAAAATAAGAGAATTTACCTCTAGAATTTTATCAGAAACTCGTTTTTCAGAAATTAATCCTTCCATCTGTTTTCTTAACAAGAGAAGACCATCAATTGACTTTTCTGGGTGAATTATATCAAAATTTAAGAGGATTTTGTCGATACTCTTTTGGATTTTCTCTCCATCTTTTATCCGATTCCATGTCATATCTATGCCATCAAAAAGAGATTTTTCAGCTTCTTTTCCATCGACATGTTCAAAATACTCCAATTGTTCGCCTCTCACACCTGTGGATCCAAATCCTTGGCTTTTATGTTGACTTCTACTTAATGCCGCTATTTCATTACATGATATCCCAAGTAATGTTTCGTATTCTCCAATATTTTCTTCTACAACATGCGGATCCTTAGCTGAAATCTTATCATTCCACCATCTCCCCGTATTTGTGACTATCCTAGTTGTTTTCCAGGGCTTAACACCAAATGCAAATTGTTCCGGATAAGAATTGCGATCTGCCGCTAATTTGAATGCTTCTTCTCCTAAAATTGCACTAGCTGTATGGTGACCGTGACCGCCGCGACCATCGGCAGGAAATCGACAGACGATTACATCTGGTTGAAAGGAACGAATAACAAAAATCAAATCTCCAAGCACTAGTTCTTTATTCCAAATAGCGAAAGTTTCTTCTGGATTTTTTGAATACCCAAAATCATTTGCGCGGGAAAAAAACTGCTGGCCACCATCAATTTTGCGGGCCATTAGCAATTCTTGTGTGCGAATTAGCCCCAATTCTTCTCTTAACTCAGGTCCAACTAAATTTTGTCCTCCATCGCCTCGAGTCAACGACATGTATGCTGTTGTTAGTTTTTTGTCGTTAGCACAATACGCTATAAAACGCGTGTTTTCATCATCGGGATGCGCAGCAAGATATAGAACCTTACCTTGTACTTTTAACTTTTTTATTCCAGCGTAAATTTCAGAAGAACTGAGTTGCTTCGGTTTCTGTGCAAAAGAAAAACTAACGATTAGTGAGAAAGCAATTAACAAATGATTTTTCATTTCATAAAAATATAAAATATCACGGCTCAGCTATAAAATAAAGGAGTTACAGTTCATAAATTAACAAATTATCACAAGTTAGTTGTTGAAAATATTCTGCTGAATGCTTACTAAGTTTTATTCATTTGAGAACAAAATGCAACATTTTTTGTGTTTTAACGAATACACACACATGAGACGTCTTGGCTTTTTATTATTTTTATTTGCTTCTTTTTCCTTATTTGGTCAAAATCAGCTTGATGGCCTTTGGCAAGGAATAATAATTCCAAACGGCAAATCCAATTCACAAAGCAATCCATTTTATCTTAACGTAAAAACAACTGACGGCAAAACTAGCGGTCAATCTAGAGAGGAAATTTTTGGAACCGATTATTATTCTATTGGTAAATTTTATGGCAGCATGCAAAACGGCAGTTTTAATTGGAAGCATGTCTTTTATGAAAAAAAAGAAGGAAATTCAAAAGTTACTTGGTGTAAATTAAATTCAAATTTGAAGTATAATTCTGATACAGGTTATTTAGAAGGTACTTACTCCGGCAGTGATTGTAGAAATATTGCCGGCAAAATCGTTCTCTTTAAATCAAAAGCCAAATTCTCTGATAAAAAGAGTTCATTTGTATCACAAAGCGCACGTGACATTTTGGTGCAAGATTTAGCTGAAAATCGTCCAGCACCAATAATAAGAGAGCTACAGCGCTTAAATTTTAAATTTCAACCTATCTATTTCGATTACGACAAAGCACAAATTCGCCCAGCAGACCTTCCTTTTTTAAATAGTATTATTGAAGTTTTTGAAGGTCATTCAGATTTGCGAATAAAAGTAACTGGCAATACTGACTCTGACGGATCGGATAACTACAATGATGATCTTTCAAAACGTCGAGCTGTAGCTATAATTGCATTTTTTGTCACAAAAGGTTTGAAACGAGATAGAATTGAAATTCAATTCAATGGTGAAAAAATACCAGCAGATAGTAATGAAACTTCTGAAGGCAAACAAAGAAATAGAAGAGTTGAATTCGAGTTTATCTAATCAAAAAACCGCCAACAAGGAGTTGAAGATTTTATTGTAATTTCTATTTACATTTCTAATTTACAATCCAAAGCTTTTGCATTAGATTATCATTATCCTGAATTTGAATCAAATAAATACCCGATTCTACGTCAAAAACTTTTTCATATTCTTTTTTACCAAAAATATTTTCTTTGAATAACAATTCACCTCGCAAGTTAAAAAGTACAACTTGACCGTTTATCTCTTTATCGAAATTTAAATTTAAATTGCCATTTGATGGATTTGGAAACAATTTTACCGAGGCCAAACTGTATTCATCTATACCATAAAAGGAAACATATTCACAGTTACTTGTGTCTGAACAACTTTGTTCCGTTAGACGAACAGCATAATTACCCGACATTTGTGGTGCAAAATTTTGACCCGTTTCTCCAGAAATTAGAGCATAGTTATTTTCACAATCAAGCCATTGGTAAACTGCTCCAGCTAATTGAGCGCTCAAAACACCAGACGAATTTACGATTCCAATATTGACTGCAGTAACTGTTAAAATTAACGTAGCGTTACTGTCACACCCAAATGTTGTCTGACCACTGTTAAGATAGGTTCCAGATGTATTATAAACCGCACCATTAAACGTTACGGTTTCACCATGGCAAATAATCACAGAGGTAATTGTGTTGTATGAAGGGTTCAAAACTAAAGTTGTAGATATAGTGCTATCACAACCAAGCGAATTCAAAATCACTGTCGTGTTTAGTCCCACGTTAGATATATACTGAGCTCCAACTAAAACTGAATCTCCTTCACAAATCGTTAACGTACTCGCCGAAGAGCTTGTTTGTCTTATGCTTAATGTTGTATTGATAATACTATCACAACCAGCAACTGACACTAAATTTGAAATATAAGAACCTGCTGTATTGCGCCAAGCACCTGCTAAAAATAATGAATCAGTATTGCAGATATTTGCGGCATTATTAATACTATATAGAGAATTAATTTTCATTGTTGTTGTTGCTGTTCCTCCTGCATATGTATATGTAATAGTATACAAACCTGCATTTGAACTCGTTACGTTAATCTGTCCACTTGCTGGATTTATACTTAATCCAGATGGAGATGCGGAGAATGTCCCTCCAGTAGTTCCTGATATGGTAACTGATTGATTAGGTGAATCGTTACATACCTGTGTACTAGGGTAACTTATTGTTGTCGATGGAATTTCCGTAATAATATTTGTTATTGGCGCTGAAGAGAAATCCCCTGATGTTCCGCCATTTCCATTTACTCCGTTTCCACATGCATAAAATGTAACATTTCCGCTTCCTACAGCAGGCGCTACCCAAGTAAATTGAAATAAACCTGTCGAACTTGAGCTTTGCTGCTCAGCATATTGTCTTCCTGATAAAGTAGTAATCTGGGATTGACTTGTTATGGCTGAGGTAAA
Organism: Crocinitomicaceae bacterium; assembly: GCA_041688525.1. Lineage (GTDB taxonomy): Bacteria > Bacteroidota > Bacteroidia > Flavobacteriales_D > Crocinitomicaceae > UBA2040. The sequence continues at coordinate 3,538 of JBDNIA010000230.1, forward strand.
ACTACCTGCTTGGAAATTCCCATTTTTTAAAGCTACAGCTTGAAAACCTTTAAAAGAAAAACTACTTGTTACTTGAAATTCTGCTGTGTAAGTTGCTCCAGCACTATAGGACGTCACAGCGACATTGCTTGAATTCTTCAATACAAAAGAAATTGAAGTTGTACCCGATCCCCCACCATGACAGGCAGAACAAGTTAATCCTCCACTCAATGGCCCGCCTGTTCTATCTATACCACTCGCAGCCGCTCCAGAGGAATAAAACGCACCAAGAACGCCTTTGGTACTAGAAGATAAACCATACCAACTTAAGGACAATATAAGGAGCAAAGTAGTGAAGAGTAAATATCGCTTTTTCAAATCTAATTTATTTTCGTTTTCCGCAAGTTAGAAAATAATTATTGGCTTTAAAAAAAAATAAATACTTGATTAAAAACAAAAAAACCGACAATGTAAAATTGACGGTTTATTAACAAAGTTTAAATTCATTTATTCTTCCACTCTTACCCAAGTTTGTGTTCTATAAAAGGGTCCAATATAACCTCTCACATTCAATAGATTCGGTTTTGCAGTGTCGACCCACATTTTCAAATTATATGATTTACCAATTTCTGGATCAATAATAGTACCACCTTCCCAAGCTCCACCATTCCAATTTAAATCCCTAACAATTTGTAAACCTACTAAAGGCTGTCCTTTTCTGTCATCAGTGCATTTAATGCATTTTGCATTGGGTTCTCTGCCTTCTCTGGGGTAAAGAAAAATTATTTTTCCAAACATTTTATCTCCGTCTTTATAAAGTTCGACAATTGATTTCTTTTTGTTTGTTTTATCGTCAATTGTTACCCATTTCCCCAAACTAGATTGAGCGAAAAGGACTAAATTGAATAGAAGAGACAATGTAAGGATTACCAATTTTTTCATGTTTGTTATTTTTAAATTAATATTTAACTATTCGTGAAAATAGACAATTAATAAAAATATTTGGCAATTATTGTTCTAAAAAGTTTTTAATTACTTTTTTTCCTTCAGGCGTCATTATGCTTTCAGGATGAAACTGAACACCGTAAAACTTTCTTTTCTTTGATTCAATTGCCATAATAATACCAGATGAACTCATTGCTATCACTTCAAAATCAGAATTTGATGGTAAGTTCACAGCCCACGAATGGTACAACCCAACTTGGAATTTCTCAGGTATATTTTTTAATAGAATTGATTCCAAA
>JBDNIA010000231.1:0-2344 GCA_041688525.1 Crocinitomicaceae bacterium
AGGTCAAACGACTATCAGGAGAGCTTTTGCAATTATTTCACTCTCTCTAATTATTATTGGAATAGGAGTTTTCCTCATGGCTTACGCAGAACCAGATAAAGATATTAAAAAACTTACTTTTGAAGTTTTCTCCGCCTATTCGACTGTGGGTTTAAGCATGGGAATTACTGACAAATTAGGCGACGGAGGAAAAATTATTTTAATGATTGTCATGTTTGTCGGAAGAGTAAGCATGCTCACTTTGATCATTGCATTTATGAGACAATCGAAATTATTGAAGTATAGGTATCCATCTGAAGAAATATTAATTAATTAAAAAAATGAAATACATCATCATTGGTTTAGGAAGTTTCGGCGCATCTCTCGCCATGAAATTAACAGAAAAGGGGCATGAAGTAATTGGCGTTGACAAGGACATGTCAAAGGTGGATACTCTTAAAGAATCTATCACCCACACTATTTGTTTGGATTCAACTGATGCTCAAGCAATAACTCATCTACCTTTCCGAGATACACATGTTGTTTTTGTTTGTATTGGAGAAAATGAAGGTGCCAATATTATGGCAACTGCTGTTATTAAGCAAGCGGGTGTTAAACGTCTGATAAGTCGCGCTATTTCACCACTTCACGAAACCGTACTGCATGCCATGGGTGTTGATGAGATTGTGCATCCCGAGGAAGAAACAGCCGAACGTTGGGCAAAGAAGTTAAACTTAGAAGGCGTATATGATTCATTTGATTTAGGAAAAGAGTATTCAATAATTGAAGCACAAGTCCCGCAAAAATACATTGGTAAAACTGTTGGTGAAATCGGATTTCGAAAAAATTATAATGTGGTTGTTCTTACCACAATTAGCTTTAGCGAAGAAGAAAGTTCCATAGGAACAACCCAACGTGTTTCAAATGTACACGGCGTTGCATCTCTGTCAACTATTCTCAAGGAAAATGACGTTATCGTTATGTACGGCAATAAAAAAGATCTCGAAACTTTATTAAAATAGATTGTTTTATTGATTCAATTTCACGTGATTCATTATTTCTATTTCTTCCTCCGACAACTCCAATCCTCGTCTTATCATCATTCCGTTGGCTGCTTCTACTGCTTTATTGAACTCGAAAGGAACAAAATCAGCTCCGCCCCAAGAAAAAGATGGAATGAATTTTCGAGGGAAATCTCCACCATAAATATTACATGAAATACCAACAACACTAGCGGTATTAAACATCGTGTTGATTCCGCATTTACTATGATCTCCCATGGTTAATCCCATGAACCGCAAATCGGTTTGTTCTTCGGCGCTTAAAACGTAACTATATGTTCGTATCGTACTGTAATTGTTCTTTAAATTAGATGTATTGGTGTCAGCTCCCAAATTACACCATTCTCCGATTAGAGAATTTCCTAAAAACCCGTCATGACCTTTATTTGAGTAGGCTTGAAAGACAGAATTCCCTACTTCCCCACCAACTTTACAATAAGGGCCAATCGTTGTAGCTCCATAAATTTTAGTGCCCATTTTCACTACTGCATGTCCACAAAGAGCAAACGGCCCACGAATTAGAGATCCCTCCATTATTTCAGCATCTTCACCTATGTAAATTGGTCCATCAGTTGTATTCAAAACACATGATTCAGCTTTTGCTCCTTCTTCAAGAAAAATAAGATTTCTATCCCCAATAACGGTTACTGATTCAGATAAGGGATAAGAATTAATTCCATCTGTTAACAATTCAAAATCGCTTTTAAGAACGACATCATTCTTTTGAAAAAGGTGCCATCTTTTAGAAATGATAACTACATCTTCGCCTTTGTACTGCAGTATCGTTTCACCAAAACCTTTCGTGCCAAGCCAAACATGTCCGAGATATAGCGCCGTATTGTACTCCATACCGTTGAGCGTTGAAACATAATCTTCATTTGGAATTACGTTTGCAGGAACAGACAAGTCCCAGTCGCTTTGTTTTGGATATTTTTTTTGCAGATAATCTTCGGTAGCAATACAAAACTCGGCATCCGGGAAAAATTCTTCCCATCGTTCTTCAAAGGTTAATATTCCCATTCGCAATTCAGCTAAAGGCTTCAACAAACTTAAAGATGCGAATTCAAGATGTAAATCGTTGTCGTGCAATTGAATTTTCATAGCGTAAAATTAATAAAAGATTTAACAGATCCTTTTTTTGAAATAGCCAAAAGAGTTAAGAAAGTAATTACGGAGTTTATAATTATCAATTCGAACCCAATAGCGTATTTACCCAGAATACCTGAGTTTCCGGCTCCAACTCCAGGCGCTCCTGCTGAAAAATACCAAAGTAATATTGTCACCCCAATCGCTACTATACAAGC
>JBDNIA010000027.1:0-3208 GCA_041688525.1 Crocinitomicaceae bacterium
AGAAAGTCTCGTCGTTTTAAAATAATATCCCATCAAAGGATTTATTGAAACAATTCGAATTTTTCTTACGCCATTTAAAGTGTCAACTGTTTGATTTAAATATTCATGGTTGGATTGAGAAACATCATGACTTATAGCAAGAGTCGATGAGACAAAGGTTTTTTCACTTAACGACTTCTTGTAAATGAGTCCACCGGTAACCATTGAAGTTCCAAAATGCTGATCTCTGTCTCCTTCGCCGTATAACTCAGCTGAAGCTTCTGTTTGTTTAGATACCAGGATGTCAATTTTGCTTTTTCCGCCTATTCCGAAAAGAGAAATGGATCCTCCTTTTTTTAGCACCCAATTTAATTTAAAAGCACCATCTCCGTAGACTGGAATCGCAGCTGTTCCGATTTTTATGCCCAGGGATTGAAACATGCTAAGTGTAGAATAGCGACCCATAATTAAGTAACTAGATTTCTTTGATTTGTTGATAGGGCCTTCTGCAACTAATTCTGTCCCTAAAAGGCCAAATTGACCAGTGAATTCGTGATTTTCGTTGTTCCCATTGCGAAGTTTTAAGTCGAATATTCCAGAAACACTATTTCCATATTCTGCTGGAAATGCAGACATAAAGAAATCCGAGTTGCCTAATATTTTATTGTTTAAGATTGAAACTGGACCTCCAGAACTTCCTGCCGTGGCGAAGTGGCTTGGGTTGGGAATATCAATTCCTTCGACTTTCCACACAACTCCTAGCGGAGAGTTTCCGCGAATTATGATGTCATTTCTGGAATCATCAGCACCCTGAACACCTGCAAAATTTGAAGCCATTCGAGCGGGATCGGCACGTGATCCTGGGTAACGATTCGTTTCTTCAACACTAAACTGTTGCGCCGAGACTGTTGCCATTTCATTTATAACGTCTCCTTTTTTTCTGCCCGCGACAACAACTTCATTGATTTCAGTAAAACTCTCTTGTATTCCCAGATTAACTATGGTTTCTTTTCCTGAATTTACTTCTATACTAACTTTTTTGGAATCATATGCCATCAATTTCGCAACTAAATCGTGTTTTCCAACAGGAATATTGCGGAGCGTAAATTCACCAAATTCATTTGTAAGTGCTCTAAATTTCACAACAGAATCCTGAGTAAATATGTCTATGCGAACGCCTTTTAAAGGATGATTAGTCTCTAAATCAACCACTTTTCCACGAACATTTTGAGCGGGCTGAGCAAAGGCATTAATACAATAAAACAACCCTAATAAAAGGGTAATCAGTATTCTCATAGTTTTAGTTTAATATATTTTCTTCATATAATCTCTGTACTCTTTTGAAGACCACTCTTTTTTATAGACTTCCTTAAAAACAAATAGATCTAATGGGTTTATATTTAGATTTCTAATATCAGCATATATAATTTCGAATTCCCCACTGTACCAAAGTGGAATTATAGGCGGATCTTTCATTAACTCTATTTCTGCTCGGTTATAATATTCTCTTCTTTTCGTAATTTTCGGCTCGTTTTGCGCCTTGTCAAGAAACTGATCGAAGAGGGGGTTTTTGTATCGAGACTTATTTACGATAGAAGCTTCATTCCTTTTCATCGGAACTTTCCCACCGTAAAAATTAATTAAGAAAGTTTCCGCGCTCGGATAGTCTGCCGCCCAAGCTGAACGAAATATATGACCATTACCCTTTTCTTGATCGTTTAACAATTGTACAAATGAAGAGCCGTCAATGTTGACATTAATATTTAAAACTTGTTTAATTTGTTTCGCAAATTCGTCAGCTATTGCTGAGTGGACGTCGTTTATGTTAAAGCGTAATTCTACATTGCCAAAGCCAGCACCATTTGGGTAACCAGCTTCAGCTAAAAGCGCTTTTGCTTTTTCTGGGTTGTATTCGTAAGCGTTTTTCTGGATCGATTTAAAATCGTAACCTTTAAAAATAGAGGCAATAGGTGGTATTATTCCATAATAACCTAACTCGTAAAATTGATTTTGTAAAATGTTCGTGCCGATTTTAGTTTTGTTAAAGGCATAATTGAAGGCTTGTCTCACTTTTTTCTTTTTAAATCTTGGATCGGTCAAATCAAAAAAGTAGTAGTTCGTGACTAATTGAGCATTATTATGCAAAACGAATAAGGGCGGCTTCGAATTGAAATCATTTAATCTTCCTTCAAGCATTTGGGTTATTCGACTCGCAGGAAGGCCAATGATCATGTCAACCTCACGATTTTCAAACATTTCTAGCTGCTTAAGTTTCTTAGGATTTAAAATAAATTCTAGAGAATCTAAGTAGGGTAGCGCACAACCTTTTTTGTCGTAGTCATAATAGTCTTGGTTTTTAACAAGTATTATTCGCTTGTCATCCATGTTTCTGGGCACTAGACAAAACGGACCAGTACCGATTTTTGGTTCACTCTTGTTATTCAGTTTACTCGATTGAATTGAGCAACAAACTAAGCTAAGTTTCTGTAAAAAGTTATTGTCTTTGCGGAGTAAACTCAAAATAACTTTATTTCCTTTAATTCGCAAGCCAGAAATTTTTCCGGTTTTCCCGGTATGAAATTCGTCGGCTCCCTCTAAAGTACTCTGATAAACAATGGAATAAGCTAGACTTGGTGCCTTATTTTTTAGTTTTACACATGCTTTTTCAATACTATATACAACATCATCAGGTGTTAAAAGCCGATCAGAATCGCGGTCACCAAAGTCATGAAAATAAACATCATCGCGAAGTGTAAATTCGTATGTTAGGCCGTTATTCTTGACATCAATTTTTTTTGCCAGTTGGGGCTTGACCACCATTTCTTTAGTGTCCAGAACCACTAAACCTTCAAAAACTTGACTTAGTACCATTTGTGAACTATAATCTGAGATAAATTCAGGCTCCAGATTCACGTCAATGGATTCGAGACATAAACTAATTTTCCCTCCAGCATAACTGGCTTGCTTCTTCGTTTTTGAACAACTTAGAGCGATTAGAGCGATAAAAAGAAAACACCATTTACAATTCATAGCTAAAAATTTGGTTGACTACAAGAATAACAAAAAAAATAGTTTAAATTTACAGATAATAAATATTACTCGAAAATAATCAATTTTTTTGTCCATTACCATTGATAAAATGGAATTTTAATATTTTTCATTGGTTTGTTTGTGCTTAGCTATAATTCAAAAAGGCACTATGATTGCTTGGATATTATGAAAATAGCAG
>JBDNIA010000232.1:0-6985 GCA_041688525.1 Crocinitomicaceae bacterium
AGCGATACTTTTTATTTTTACTTAAGAAAGGCAAATGAAATGTCGGTAATACCTTCAAATACTCAGGATCTGCATAACCATTTGCATAACCCGCACTTGCCTGCATAGGAATCATTTCAATAAGTTCTTCTTGATTCGAATCGACCATAGCCGTTAAAACGCGCAAATGTCTACCAGCTGTATCTGCCTTGGGACCTTCAATCTCCTCTTTGACTTCTTCATCTGTTAATTTTGAAAAGTCCTTTCTTACTAAATCGTCAATTGAAAGTCCAAAATATTCACTGAATACTATTAGATTTTCAACATTCGGCTGCGCTACTCCATTTTCATAACCGCTGTAGGAGGATCTCGTTAAAGTTAATGAAGATGCAGTTTCTTCTTGAGACTGATTTAAACGTTTTCTAAGAATCTTTAAGTTTTGACCTATAAACATGAGAAGTAATTTAATCGTTTTGCTGATGGAAAATTAATCAATTCCAATTAAATAAACAACAAAAAGATTATATTTTAATCAATTTCTATATTTAATACTTTCGATTTGTTATTGGCGCTCCCAGTAAATCTCCCAAAACTTTTGTGAATTTGGTACCGAGAAAGATTATTTGGGATGAATAATACATCCAAAGTAATATCACTAAAATAGTCCCAGCAAGTCCAGCCGACGAGCCAAAAAAGTAATTAGAAATATAATAGTTTATCATTAATTGCCCAAGATAAAGCAGAGCACTCGTAAATAGTGCACCATAAAAAGCCAAGCGCCATTTTATTATTCCGTCGTGCAAATATTTGAACATGAAAGTAAAAATTAAAATATTAGAAATAATAGAAATGGCATGATGAAGAAAGGATTCAAACATCCACTTAAAGGTTTGAAACTCAGACAGCCATTCGGACGACAAGGACATAAATACCGTTTCGGCAAAATAGAAGATAATAATAATAATACCTATTGCCGTAAGGAAAATAATAGAAATTAATTTGCTCATGAAAACCATGACAATCATTCTTTTGGTACTCTTGTATTCAGGTTTTACATCGTAAAATGCATTGATGCTTGCTCTGAGAGAATTAAGTAATGCTGCACTTGTCAATAATAGCGTAACAATTCCGATGCTATTCAAAATAAAACTACTTTTTTCAAAATCTACGTCATCTAAAAAATTTAATATCCCACTAACATCTTTGATACCAATATAACTTTGAAGTACACTGGTTATTATTTCAATCATAAACTTGTTACCAAATATCATCCCAACATAATTGATACAAAGGTATAGCAAGGGTACGAGAGCAAATATGGCATAATACGCCAAGGCGGCGCCATGAAAAAAACTATTTTCTTTAAAAAATTCCTGGAAAGTTTTTTTTAGTAGTTGAAAAACAAACAAAGTTGTTAATACTTTACGTGCGTTCTTAAACATAGATACAGTTTACTTCTTTCATGGGTTCTAAATTAAACAATAGAACCTCCTCTCCACGTTTTGATTGAAAATAATTATTTACCAAAGGACCATTTACTTCCGAAAAACGAAATGCTAGTTCCAACCTTTCTTTTGTTTCCAACTTTTCCAAGTTGTATTGATTGGGTCGAAATAATTTTCTTTTTCCATTTAACAAAATAGAATTTACAGGACCAAAAAACTCTGCTTCCTCGATACTTTTAGGTTTTTCATAAAAATTATTGGGTGTCGTTTTTCGTTTTATTTTACCATTTTTCATATAAATAGCTTCATCGCATAGGCCTAATATTTCATCTCCATTGTGCGTGACAATAATAAAACTCGTTGAACGGATTTCTTTTAGTTTCTGAAGATAACTCAATAAGTTTCTGCGCATGGGAGCATCCAAGTGCACAAAAGGCTCATCCAATAAGATTAATTCTGTTTCACTTACGAGCGCACGAGCAATTGAAAGTCGTTGCTGCTCACCGCCTGAAAGTTGAATCGCTTTTTGACGGGAAACCATTCTCAAATCTAACAAATCAAGCATTTGATCCATTAATTGAATTTGAAATTTTTCAGGTAAATGAAGAATTTTCTGTTTAATGTTTTCTAAAACAGTGTGGTATAAATCCAACCCAAAATCTTGATGAACAATCGAAATATCCTCAAAACCGGGAATCAGCATTTCAACAGGACGTTTCATTTTTTTTCCTTGAAAATGAACTTCACCAGCTGTTGGTGTTAGATATCCTCCTATTATTTTTAATAAACTAGATTTCCCACCGCCACTTTTCCCAACAATGCCTAGAAACTGACCTTTTTTCATCGAAAACGAAATATTGTACAGAATTTCTCTATCGTAAGAAAAATCAATATTTTCAACCTCTAACACTCGAAATCAATTCTTTAGGAAACTCTTTTGATGCTAAATATAAACCTGGAAATGGATTTGCATATGGCTCACCTTTAAGGAAAATGGTGAGAATCTTATCATTTATAATCAATTCATAACTTGCCAATAAACTTTCCGACGTCGCAATTTGAATGACCTCATTATCTTCGGTAATGAAATTAAAAATCAACATTTTCGGAATATCAATTTCAAATTTTTCACCATCACCTTTTTCACCTTTGAGAGGATAAATAGCGTCTTCTTCTAGATCCACTTCAGCAATTTCAGCGCGAACATTCATCTCATCCTCCCACTCAAAAAGCTTGTTATCAGCCGATTCCTCACCATTATGATGTGAGTCCGCAAATTCCTGAGAATAAAGTTCATTGTGCATGTAAACATTTACCAAAAAAGCCATACTGTGTGTTTTGATGCAAATTTAACCAATTCAAATATCAACGCAACGGAAGTCCTATCAATTTCCTAAATTTGCTGCTCAATCCGCACAAAACATGAGAGAATTAATCATCCGAAAAGACAAAACCAAATCCATTTTACGAAAACATCCTTGGGTGTTTTCTGGAGCTTTATTAAGTGATACTGAATCTTTTACTGATGGTGAATTGGTTTCGCTCAGCACTACAACTGGTGATTTCCTGGCCATTGGTCACTTTCAACATGGAACGATCGCTGTGCGTGTTCTTACACATGAAAAAAACAAAATTGACAAAGACTTCTATTTTAAAAAATTAGAAAATGCTTTAAGATTAAGAGAACAGTTAGGGTTGTTTTCCGAATCCAATTCCATTTGTCGATTAGTTCACGGTGAAGGTGACGGTTTGCCTGGATTAATTATTGACCATTATAACGGCGTTTTGATTATTCAATGCCACAGTGCAGGAATGTATATAGCTTTGGAACAAATAGCCGAAGCCTTGAAAGAGTTGTTTGGAAAAAGAGTCAAGGCAATTTACACGAAAAATACAGAAACTTTGCCAGCGCATATCAACCCAACCAATAGATATCTATTTGGCAAATGTGACGTTCCTCACCTAGCCAAAGAAAATGGCGTTAATTATGCTATCGATTGGATAAATGGTCAAAAAACTGGATTTTTTATTGATCAAAGAGAAAGCAGACTCTTATTAGGGAAGTATTCTAAAGGTCAAACCGTTCTAAATACCTTCTGCTACTCTGGTGGTTTTAGTCTTTCATCTTTAATTCAAGGTGCCAAAGAAGTGCATTCATTGGACAGCTCCCAAAAAGCAATTGATTTAACGGAGGAAAACATAAAACTGAATAAATTTGAAGGAAGCCATAAATCTATCGTCGATAATGCTATAAATTTCGTGAAGGAACTAGAAAACGACTACGATATCATTGTTTTAGATCCTCCCGCTTTTGCAAAGCATAGAAACAAGAGACACCAAGCCGTTCAAGGATATAAACGTCTTAATGCAAATGCTATCCGTCAAATAAAATCCGGTGGAATTATTTTCACATTCTCTTGCTCCCAAGTCGTTGATAAAGAATTATTTAATCACACCGTAATAGCAGCAGCTATTGAAGCAAATCGAGAAGTTAGAATTTTAGAACAATTGCATCAACCTGCTGACCACCCAATTAGCGCATTTCATCCCGAAGGGGAATATCTGAAAGGATTAGTTATTCAAGTTTATTGATGTTAGACTACCGATATAAAACCATATTATCAATTGCCTTACCAGTTATGGGCGCAAGTTTCATCCAATCTATTGTGATGATAACTGATGCATCATTTCTGAGTCGATATAGCACTATAGCATTCGATGCATCTGGAAATGCTGGATTAATTTACGTTACTCTTTTCGTTGCTTTAATGGGCATTGGTGATGGTTCACAAATCGTATTCGCGCGTCGAATTGGTCAAAAGAAATTCAATGAATTAGGATCAATTCTCGGCACAACAATTTGGACAAATTTGATTTTAGCCTTAGTCTTATTCTTTTGCATACAGCTTTTCATGAAGGATGCTTTACTGAGTTATTCAAAACATGAAGATCTTGCATTGGCTCAGGGGAAGTTCATCGGAATCAGAAGTTATGCTCTCTTTTTTGCAGTCTTTACACTTTCTTCAAATGCTTATTTTTTTGCTAGCGGACAAACTAGCAAAGTTCTATTCGCCTCTTTAGTGACAGCTTTGAGTAATGTTCTGCTCGATTATTGTCTCATATTTGGGAATTTGGGTTTTCCAGAAATGGGCCTTGAAGGAGCGGCCTGGGCCTCTACAATTGCTGACGGACTTGGAATGTTCTGTATTGTCATGCTACTCGTATTTTCAAAAAATAATCAGGAATACGGTCTATTAAAAAATCTTGGCTTTAAATTCAAATCCATGCAAAACTTATTTCGAATTGGAAGTCCAATGATGTTACAAGGATTCTTGGCTTTATCTACTTGGACTGTATTCTTTACGTTAATTGAACAAATTGGCAAATACGAATTAACAGTTTCTCAAAATATTCGTGTTGTTTACATGCTTGCTTTTGTGCCTATTTGGGGTTTCGCCGCAACAACAAAAACATACGTATCTCAGTATCTAGGTGGAAACAGGAAAGACGAGATTGTAATAATTCAAAAAAGAATTCAACAACTAACGATGTTTTTCTTACTCCTTACTTTCCATGGGGCACTTTTTTATCCTGAAACATTAATAGGATTTATAAACCCCGATCCCACTTATATTAAAGAAAGCGCTAAAATTCTGCGAATGGTTGCACCTTCGATCTTCCTTTTTGGATTTATTAGTGTATATTATCAAACAATAAGCGGAAGCGGAAATACGAAGATTACGATGTACATAGAATTGATATGCGTAACACTTTATCTTGTATCAGCTTATTTATTCATAAAAGTATTTGATTTTAGTATTTTCCAAATTTGGATTGTTGAATATGTTTATTTCGGTGCACTGGGGCTTCTATCTTATTGGTATCTAAAAAAATATGTTTGGCACGATAAAATATTTTAAATTATGAAGATAGTTTTCATGGGTACACCCGAGTTTGCAGTTACTATTCTTGATGGTATTCTTAAAGATGGATTAGAAATAGTTGGCGTAATTACTGCGCCAGACAAACCCGCAGGACGCGGCCGGCAAATTAATCAGAGTGCTGTAAAAAAATATAGTGTCGAAAACAACTTGACGGTTTTACAACCAACCAACTTAAAAGACGAGAGTTTCATCTCAGAATTGAAAAGCTTAAAAGCAGATTTATTTGTCGTAGTAGCCTTTAGAATGCTCCCTGAAATCGTGTGGTCCATGCCACAGAAAGGAACAATTAATCTTCATGCATCTCTACTCCCGAATTATAGAGGAGCCGCGCCTATTAATTGGGCAATTATAAATGGGGAACAAGAAACCGGAGTTACAACCTTTTTTATTGAGAAAGAAATTGATACAGGGAATATTATCGACTACGATATAATTCAGATTACTCCGGACATGACGGCTGGGACTTTACACGATGTACTTGCAGCTAAAGGAAAGGAAACAATGCTAAAGACGATATATAATATTAACGCCAATACCGCCATCGGCACATCCCAGAACACAAGTCTATTGACTGATATAAAAAATGCACCTAAAATATTTAAAGACGACTGTTTGGTTAATTGGCAAAAAGGAGTAAAAGAAACACATGATTTCATTCGTGGACTTTCTCCATATCCCGCTGCTTGGTGTAAATTAGAGAAAAATGATAAAATATTCATTTGTAAGCTTTTTAATAGCAGTATAACCAATGTCAATTCGGCACAATCAACAAAAATACTTACAGATGATGGATTTCTTTTTCCGTGCAAAGATAAATACATACGCATTGAAGAACTTCAATTAGAGGGAAAGAGAAGGATGACGTGGAAAGAATTTAACGCTGGAAATAGTATTGATGATTTTTCTTTAATCCTAAGCTAGACAAAATCAGTAAAAACAGGGGTATTTGCGCCTGTTATAAACAAAATACTCCTTTTTTCCACAAAATCGGCTTTTTTTATTGCTAAATATGTACAACGTATAGATATTCGTTTATATTTGCTCTGAAATAATTACAAGAAACTTTAAAAACTAATTTTATGAACAAAGCAGAACTTATCGATGCAATGGCATCAGAAGGCGGCATCACTAAAGCAGATGCAAAAAAAGCATTAGACGGATTTGTAGCAGTTACAGGAAATGCATTGAAAAATGGAGATAGAATCTCATTAGTTGGGTTTGGTTCTTTTTCAATTTCTAAAAGATCAGCGAGAACAGGTCGTAATCCCCAAACTGGTAAAGAAATTCAAATCGCAGCAAAAAACGTTGTGAAATTCAAAGCGGGAGCTGATTTACAAGGAAAAGTAAACTAAGATATCTTACGTCTTTCTAAAGGGAATCTTTCGATTCCCTTTTTTTTTACCCAAAAATATGAATTTAGATAAATTAGTCTTAGATGAGTTCTATGGAATAGTTTCGCAAAACAAAATTGAAATGTTCAACGAAATAGCCGCCTTGAGAACCAAACATCTGACGGTTGTCTTGGAAAACATCTTCCAAGAACATAATGCGAGTGCCGTGCTTAGAACTTGTGATTGCTTCGGAATTCAAGAACTCCATGCAATTGAAAAAAATAAT
>JBDNIA010000233.1:0-6186 GCA_041688525.1 Crocinitomicaceae bacterium
ACTAATAACGGAATTGAAAATGGAACATTAACATTCAAAGTTCCGTTTGATGCCCCGGATACATTATATTATCAAAGTTTAATTACTCCTGACATGTTTGGTAGATTGTTAATATCGAATATTGAAAGTAACACTGCAATAAATGTTGAGCAAGAAATAGTAGGAAAGTCAACATACACTTCAAGTAACAGTGTAACTTTATCAAATGGTATGGTACTTGAATTTAGAGGAACGGTAGCTCCGTCAAAATATGCCATAGACACCTGGCTAGTTGAGGGTGTTGGCGAAGCAATTACTCTTACACGATTTACTGATCTTGTAGTTCCTGTATTAACAACTGATGTGCCCGAAGTATTATTTGACAATGAAGGATTTGATACTCAGCCATTCGACGATGCCGCAGCATACCCAACATATAAAGATTACATAACAATCAAACGAGATAGTAGAGACTCTAATCCGTGGAGTCGTTACAATCATTGGTTTCATAGAAGCGTACTGGAACAGGCATATTCTCTAAGAGGAGAAGATTTCCCTGCAACAGAATCGTTGCGAGCAAAGCGCCCAATTATTGAATTTAAATCAAATTTACAACTGTTCAATCATGGTTCTATTGCTAAGCCTACTGTTGATTACATTGACACCTTTACCACTGATATTTTTAGTAATATTGAAGGAAGTGCAGGATATAATATTGATGGTGAATTTTTATTCGAAGGTGCAAGAGTTTTAATTGTATCAGACACAGATAACCTTGCAAATAATAAAATTTATGAAGTATCGTTTATCACATTTAAAAACACACGTCAAATACATTTAAAAGAATCCGTAGATGCAGAATCAATTCTTGGTGAGGGTGTATTGGTTCGTAGAGGAGTAGTCAACGGCGGAAAAATGTTTCACTTTAATGGAAGCCGCTGGATAGAAAGCCAAACCAAGATAGGAGTTAATCAACCTCCACGATTTGATGCATATGATGCTAACGGTGTGAGTTTTACAGACACAGCAACCTATCCTACTAGCACTTTTGCCGGAACAGAAATATTAGGTTATAAATTAGGTAATAGCGTTGTTGACACCGAGTTAGGATTTAGCATCAGCTATCTTAATATTAATAACATTGGCGATATCCAATTTAACTGGATGTGGGACACTGAATCTTTTAATTATACAGTAAATCGACTATTTCAAACTAAGAATCTCAACACAGGATTTTATAAATTTAATAACATTGCTAGTGACGAGTACAGTAACGGTTGGACACATCTAAGTCAAGACTTTATACAACCTATAATTGACAGTCAATTGGTAAAATCTGTAACTAACACATTAACCTTTAAAACAGTTATTTGGGACAATATCATAGCCGACCCAATAATTAACTTTTATGTCAACGGAATCAAATATTTAGGAACCTGGTCTAGAAATAGCGGAACGTTTACCTTTGATACAGATTTTTCTGTAAACGATGCAGTTTCTATAAAATTAATCGGCAGCATTGTTCCTGAAGAAGGATATTATGAAATTCCTGTCGGCTTAGAAAAAAATCCTTTAAATGATACATTACAATCGTTTACGTTAGGGCAAGCAATTGACCATTTAACAACCGCATTAGAATTTAATACAGACATTGACGGTATTGTACCGGGTAATTCTAATCTAAAAGATCTGTCAGGCTATCAACAATACAGTAAACGATTTTTAAAACATTCAGGATTAACACCTGTAACAATGATGACATTGTGCGATAAAACTCACAACGTTATTAAGTCTCTTCAATATGCTAGAAAAGCCTATAGTGATTTTAAAAATAATTTCTTAGCAAGATCGTTGGAAATTGATTTCAATGATAATATTGTAGATTTTACTGACGATATTATTAATAGCCTAACTAAAACTAAAAATGTAGACAGTCCGTTTGCAGGATCAGATATGTTAGGTGCCGGAGCATACACTGCAATCAATTACACAGTCGAAGACACCGGCATCATTACATATGCGTTGTCAGAAAAATTTGACCTAGTAACACTGAGCACACGAGCAGTATATGTATACCATAACGGCTCACAGTTATTAAACACAAGAGATTACACATTTAATTCTACATTTGGTTTTGTACAATTGTTAATAACACTAGCAGAAGGTGACCAAGTCGAAATAAGAGAATATGTTTCAACTGCAACAAACTACATTCCTCCTACGCCTACCTCTATGGGATTATATAAAAAATATACCCCAATGAAATTTGTTGATGATACGTTTGTAGAATATAGAGAAGTGATACAAGGGCACGACGGAAGTATTAGTACAACATTCGGCGACTTTAGAGATCAGTTATTGTTAGAATTAGAATACAGAATTTATAACAATATTAAGCAAGACTACGACGAAACTATTTTTAATATAGATGACATTGTTGGCGGTTATAATGGAGTTGGAGTTTACAAAAAATCTCAACTCGATGTTATTGTAAATCAAGAATTCTTAAAATGGATTCAAAATACCACCATTAATTATACATTAAACACTTATTTTGATAGCCAAGATAGTTTTACCTATACCTATTCTAAAATGGCTGATCCAACAAAAACTATCAGCTTGCCAGGTTACTGGAGAGGAGTATACACTTGGTTCTACGATACTGATCGCCCGCATCGTTGTCCTTGGGAAATGTTAGGTTTCTCAGAGCAGCCTGTATGGTGGGAAGCAGAATACGGCGCAGCACCTTACACTAGCGGCAACCTGATTCTGTGGGAAGACCTATCAGCAGGCGTTGTCCGTCGAGGTACTCGAGCCGGTATCTACGATCGTTACAAGCGTCCTACCTTATTGAGTCATATACCAGTAGACGGTGACGGCATGTTACTAAGCCCATTGGATTCAGGGCTAGCTCAAAACTTTTCATTAATTAACAATCAAGGATCGTTTGCATTTGGCGATATCGGCCCGGCAGAACATGCTTGGAGATCCAGTTCAGAATGGCCGTTCGCTGTAACACTGGCAATGTGTTTGTTAAAGCCGTTTGAATTTATTTCTGATAGCTTTGATAGATCTAGAGTATCTTTAAATATTCTAGGACAAACAATTCACTCAGATACAGAAACATTTATTGAATTAGCTGATTTTGCAATTCACAAAAATGATTTATCTGTAGGTCTAGTAAAATATATTATTGATTATGTTAAGTCTAGAGGAATAAACTCTAATACATTATGGGATAAAATTTCAAATCTTGATGTTGCATTGTCCTATAGAATGAGCGGATTTGTTGATCAATCTCAACAAAAATTCTTATTAGATTCAAAAAATCCAAATGCTACATCAAGCAGTATTTTTGTTCCGCAAGAAAACTATGACATTATTTTTAATGTAAGTAGTCCTATTGCAAACATTACATACAGCGGTATAATTTTAGAAAAAACCAACGGCGGATGGGTAATCAACGGCTATGACGATGTATTACCGTACTTCAATTATTTCCAGGCAATGTCAAATCAGCGAGATCCATTAATTTCTGTAGGCGGAGTAAGCGAAAGTTTCTTAGATTGGGCTGAAGGTAAAATATACAATAACGGAATCTTAGTTAGAAATAATAATACTTTCTACAGAGCATTAAAAAGTCACACCAGTTCTACTGTATTCGATGAAACACTATGGAAGAAGTTGTCAGGCGTACCGCAGGTCGGCGCAGTAGAAGCATTTAGAAGAAAAACATTTAATACGCTATCTGTTAAAAAACTAAGCTACGGTACACAGTTTACAAATATTCAACAGGTTATAGATTTCCTACTAGGATACGAAGCATACCTAAAAAGTGTTGGATTTACGTTTGACAATTACGATCCAGAAAATAAAGTATCTCAAGACTGGCTATCTGCAGGTAAAGAATTTATGTTCTGGACCAAGCATAACTGGCAAGTAGGTGCGTTGATTTCTATTAGCCCAGCGGCGCAAAAAGTTAACATCACTGTACCAGTCGGAGTTGCTGACAGCATATTAGATGGATTTTATAACTATCAAGTTCTTAAAGGTGACGGTAAACCGCTGCAACCTCAATTTATTGACGTTAATAGAGAATTCCAAACAATTACAGTTACTACCACTAATACTACTGACGGTATCTATTATCTAAAACTATATTATGTTTTAAAAGAACATGTTACTATATTTGATGACCGTACGGTATTCAACGATATCATCTATGACAAGACTACTGGATATCGTCAAGGACGTATTAAGGTACAAGGATTCCGTACAACTGATTGGGATGGTGATTACACCAGTCCTGGATTCCTATTTGATAATGTAAACATTCAAACATGGTTACCATATACTGATTACAAACTAGGCGATATTGTAGCCTACAGAAGTTACAATTGGACAAGTTTAACCAACCAGCTAGGTACGGAAACGTTTGATGATACTTTCTGGACTAAGTTAGATACTACTCCAAAAAAACAATTAGTTGCTAACTTTGATTATAAAATTAAAGGCTTTGCAGATTACTTCGAAGTAACCTCTGATGGGTTAGATAAGAGCAATAGAGATTTAGCAAGACATACAATCGGTTATCAAACTAGAACATATCTACAAAACTTATCATCAGATTCTGTAACACAGTTTCAACTGTACCAAGGATTTATAAGAGAAAAAGGCACAGCCAATGCTATTACCAAGATATTCGGTAAACTAAGTCGCTCGGGATCAGATAGTATTGTATTGAATGAAGAATGGGCATTTTTAGTAGGACGTCTAGGCGGAACAGCAGAAATATCCGAAATTGAAATTCAATTAGAAAAAAATAAACTTCAATTGAATCCTCAATCGTTGTTATTAGAATCAGCAGTTGTTAGTAATGTTACTGATCAAGATTACAGAATAACAAATGCAGATTTTACAATTTCTCCGATTCCTTATTCTACTAATGTTAATCCTGTTTCGACAAATGCCGAACCTATGATGACTGCTGGATATGTTTCAACAAATGATTACGATCATGTAATTGCAACACGCTCAGAGTTGACAACATTAGATATTACCACAGTAAACGATAACGACCACATATGGGTAACGTTTGATAAAGACTCATGGACTGTGTTAAGAGTTAATGAGTCAGCAACGGTATCTGTAACTGATGTTAGCAGAGTAAGTGATACCTTAGTAGAAGTTACATTGAATAGACCTCACTCTTTAGAAATAAATGACTACGTTGGATTTAGAGAATTAACAAATTTAATTGGCTTTTATCAAATTGTTGAAGTTACAAATACCACTATAACTGTTGCAGTTGATGCAGCAATAGAAGATCCTGTTATTGATTTTAGTTCTACAATTAATTTACAACTATTAAGCGAAAGCCGATTTGCTGATTACGAGTCATTAGATACTGCAACGATAGCACTATTAAAAAATAAATCTAGATTATTTGTTGATAATAATGGTAGCGATTTATGGGAAATAGTTGAGAAAAATAATGTTTATTCTTCTAAATTAATATCCGACTATGTAACTACTACTCCGTTAAATGCAGGTAAAAAAGTCATTTATGATAACATTAATAAGCAAGTTATCTCAAGTATTCCGGGTTCTGGATTTGTTACAGTTTATGTAGAAACTGATGCTGGATTACAGTTAAAACAAATTGTCTCTCCACCAGTAGGACAGTTTGCTGCTGCATTGGGTTCATTTGGCGATGCAATGGCAATTACTCCAGACGGAAAATATTTAATTGTTGGAGCACCGTTAGCTAGCAGTGTGTTAACAAACTACCAAGGCGAATGGGGATCAGATGTCGGTTATGCACAAGATGACATTGTTTTATACCAAGGTAGACTATGGAAGGCCTTGAGTCCTAACGACAGTGATGGCAGTACAACTTCAGCAATAAACACTGACGACTGGGAATTAGCAACAAATATCCCTGTGTTGTCAGATGGTAGAGACGGTGGCTCCTTAAATCAAGGTATGATAGCTGTGTATCAATATGTCAACGGAAGATACACTAACACCGCAGCATTTGCCAGCCCTCGTCCTGTTGACTTAGAAAAATTTGGTTCTGAAATTACTGCTGGATTTGACGGAACAAATTATTTCCTTGCCGTGAGTGCAATAGGTTCTCAAAATAATTCCGGTAGAGTGTACCTATTTAAAGATAGTAACACTGGATGGAATCACATGGAAAATCCT
>JBDNIA010000234.1:0-3091 GCA_041688525.1 Crocinitomicaceae bacterium
CCAAAAGAATGTTACTCGATGTTCATCACCGAATAGATGATGACTTTCTACAGAATTACTTAAATGCTTACGTATTCAAACTAAATAGAAGATACTTTAACAATATGTTTGACAGATTGTTAATTGCCGCTGTGAACAGGAAATGGAATTATCTTGGGGAAACTTGCGGATAAGCATATTGTATTATATTGATTATAACTCTGGATATCCAGGCTATTTTGTAGATACATTGTTTGGTAGTAACAGAATAAATTGCGACTCAAAATCAATAGGAATTTCAAGTGCAGTATACATTTCCAGCTTATTGCACTTTGAATCAAAAAAAATTCTTAAACATCTAGAATTCACGGCTAATCTGAAAGCGGGAGTAGGATTTATACAATTTGAAAACCGAAGCTATTTGGCATTCCAGAAAAATCCAGATAATGGTGCTTATTCAAAAAGGATTAATGCAACCTCAACAAATTTTAATGGAAAAATGGAATTGGCTTTGGGCTATCGAACCAAAGGGTCTTTTTTTTCAGTGGTCGGTGCGAAAATTGGCTACCAAACAATTAAAACCAATCAATTGGACTTTTATTCAAGTGGAGAGTTAGAATATTATACCAATCCAAATTTTAAAAAATTATCGCTTGATTTTAGCGGAATTTATTATGGTATATACGTAAAAATAGGGAAATCATGAGAAATTTAAAACTATTTTGCTTTGGAATAATTATTTTCATAACATCGGTTTCTTCTTGTAAGAAAAAACCAGTCGAAATAATAACGTCTTCTGCACCAGAATCTTCTGAAGAGTGTCCTCCATTTGCAAAACCATCGATCTTTGTCACAGACCCTTCTCACTATTCCGTTTATGGAATTGGCTACATCCCTGCGGTGGAAATGAATCCGAATAATGAAAATGAAATTATCTACATTGAGGGAAGTCACCCAAATAGATTGATGTATTACAATTTACAAACGAATGAAAAGCGAGTGCTTTTCGAAAGAAGTGTAGCCTGTGAATTGTCTTGGAGTGTAAAAGGATGGATTCTATTCAAACGAGCTGAACTAGGTTATCATTCTGTGTATAAAATTAAAGCCGACGGCGACAGCCTTACTCAATTATCTCAATATGACATTTACCATCATGCCCATTGGAACTCTGATGGAACGAAAATTATAACATTTAACAAATACAAACCCATAGGGCACAAAACACGAATAATGAATGAGAATTTTGAAGAGATTGACTCACTAAACATCTGGGACCATACTGTCGGAATATGGAGCCACCCAAACTATTATTTGGGTTCACATCCCCTCGCAGAGATAGTGGTAATAGATATTATAAATAACGCTTTTATCAAAAAAATTACATTTCCAAATGAAAACGTTGAGGTACGTGTGCTGAAATGGGTCTCGCTCCATGAGTTTTGGTATGTCAAAAATACAGCACTTTATAAATATGATATGAATACGGGCGAGTCTGTTATGATTTTTAAAGAATGTTATAATTCCATACGTTTTAGCGCTGTCTCCTCTGATTTCTCGAAAATAATTGGAATAAAAACGGAAAGCACAGAACTACCCGACTATAAGGTGCAAATTGACACTAAGGTACTTCGAATGGGTCTGAATGGGAAAGAATTGGAAGAAATAAATCTATAGGAAGTATGCCGAAATTATTTTATATACTCGTTTATTCTTTTGCCTTTTCTTCGGCACTAATAGCACAGGAAAAAGGCGATTTTCACTTTGAATTTGGTGTCAACGCAATAAAATATAACATGAGCGAACCGCAAAATTATGATGATCTAGATACACTATACGATTATTATGATGACGTGAATAAAGTCAATAAGAAATTTAATAATATGAATCAAGGTATTTCATATGACGTTGGTATTTTTTACCAACCTTTAAGGTGGATGGATTTTGGATTGACAACTTCGTATCAAAGTTCTAAGCTTTTGAGAAATATTCTTGCTTTAAATTATGCAAATCCATCTCCAGATGGAACATATCCAGAGATAAATGGTAGCATAGAAAACAAAATCACTGCCTATTCTGCTGGTGTTGGTTTGCAACTCTATGTCAACAAGTTATTTTATTTTGAGGAGAAGAATTCGCCATTGCTGCGAAAAATTGCAGTTTCAATAGGGTTCAAAGCAATGTATGGACTATCTGAATTTACAGAAAAGTCTGGGTTGCATAATTCAACGAATCCTAATTGGGAAATCCAAAACATTCGGTATTCCGGTACCAATTTCCTCTATAGAACTGAGTTGAAATTGGGGTATCACCTCTTTCATAAAAGCCTTTTTTCGGATGTGGGACTAAAAATTGGTTATCAATATGGCAAAACAAAACCGCTTAAAAATTTTGCTGGATATAAATTGTCAATTAATAACAATACTACTTCAAATGTCACTTTAAATTTTAGTAGTATATATTATGGTATTTACTTTATAATTGGAAGGTAGTACCATTATCCAACAAAAAAATGGGAGCCAATTTCTCAGCTCCCATCTCCTATTATTTGTTTTTCTTATTAAGCTTCAGCTTCTAATCTTGCCAACTCTTCTTTTCCGGCAACGACTACTTTTTGGAAACGACGTACTCCTGTTCCTGCTGGTATTAAGTGACCAACGATAACATTTTCTTTCAATCCTAACAAGTTATCTTCTTTACCTGCAATAGCCGCTTCATTCAATACTTTCGTTGTTTCCTGGAAAGATGCCGCAGAAATAAACGATTGTGTTTGAAGTGAAGCACGTGTAATACCTTGCAACAAAGGTGTTGATGTTGCAGGAACAGCGTCTCTTGCTTCAACAGCTTGGCTATCCGTTCTTCTTAATTGAGAGTTTTCATCACGCAGACGTCGAGCAGAGATGATTTGACCATTCTTCAATGATGTAGAATCTCCTTTTTCAATCACAACTTTCATTCCGTAAATCGCGTCGTTCTCTTCCATGATATCTGCTTTGTGAACAGATTGTCCTTCTAAGAAACGAGTATCTCCAGCGTCAATAATTTCAGCTTTCAACATCATTTGACGCACAATCACTTCAAAGTGCTTGTCATTAATTTTCACTCCTTGTAAACG
>JBDNIA010000028.1:0-4542 GCA_041688525.1 Crocinitomicaceae bacterium
GGATAGAAACATGGTACAACCGAAACAGAAGGCATTCAGCATTGAATTACAAAACAATTAATGAATTTGAGTTAGAAAATAATAATTATAAACAAGCAGCGTGACTTAACTTAGTGTCCAGAATTATATTGCAAGTCCATTATTAGTCTTAATCGGTCTTTAGACTCTGTTTCAAACGAATTTTGTCGCGATCTGTTAATGTTTCTATTTCTTTTTTTTTCATTGATGAGCAAAGCAGTCGATGCAAAATAGTACTGTTTTTTTCATATTCTGAACATTTCTTGCATAGAAACATGTGCCATCGTGTTTTTATCCTATCGATAAAGGTTAACCTTTGCCAAAATGACTTCTCTACATTAAGTGCAGCTTCTTCGCAAGGAATATGTGCTATTTTCATTTTTTATGACAAGTATTTTTTATCCATACAAGCTCTCAATTGTGCTTTGGCTCTATGAATGATAACCCAAAAATTCGACGGTGTAATGTTAAATTCCTTACTAATTTCTTCACCATTTTTTTCATCGTAGAATTTGGCATGAACGATTTCGCGAAAATTATCGGGAAGTTTATCTAAGCAAAACTCTAAAAAAAACTGGGCTTCAGCTTCCTCAGAGATTTGATGAGGATCTTTTGTTATGTAATTCAAATGAGAAGAAAAGATTGAATTTTCATTTTCTGAAATGTCAACTGTACCTTGCGTGCGCTTTTCTTTTCGCCAATGATCTATAATCTTTCGGTTCAAAATGGTCGTCATCCAAGTGCGAAGTGAACTTCTGCCTTCAAATTGATCAATTTTTTCAAGACATACTAAGAATGTTTCTTGAACAAAATCCAAAGCCAACTCTCGATTTCTAATTTTAGACATGGCAAATTGAAAGAGATAGTCCGCGTGTTCTTCAATGAGGTGTTCAGCTTTAACATGCTCAATTTGATTATTATTCATCTAAATAGATTTTTCTTTTGAGGAAACAAATCGAACGTTTATACGGATTGAGAAAATCCATATTTCTTTTTGAATCTCTTTACAAAGGTGAAAATAAGTAATAATACAGCAACAAAAGCAAAGGATCGACCGATAAAATCACCAAATTGGCTGTAAACGGTTAATTCTCGGTTTTTATTCAATGAAGCAGACATTACAGCGGGTTCCCACCACGAAGAAGCCTGTAGAATATCCCCGCGTTGATTGATAAACGCACTAGTGCCTGTATTTGCAGAGCGAGCAAGGGATCTTCGATTCTCGACTGCGCGTAATCGTGCAAAACTCATGTGTTGTTTGTAACCAGGCGTATCTCGCCACCATCCGTCGTTTGTGATAATTGTAATAATTTCTGCCCCTTTTCTAACTTGTTGCGCAACAAACTCGCCGTAAACTGACTCGTAACAAATAACGGGCGCAATAATTCCAGATGAGCTTGACAAGGTTTGTGCCTCTTCCTCAATTCCAAGTGTTCCAGACGCACCTCCCTGATCAATTGAGAATCGATCTAAGAAGGGAATGGAAGTAATAAAAGGAACTTTTTCAACGCCAAGTACAAGTTTGGATTTGTGGATGAATGTAGCATCTCCTTTTTTATCCAACAAGAGCGATGTATTGTAGCTCTCCCAGAAACCAGGCCCATCTTGAAAAGGTCGTGAAGCTTAGGAATGTTTCTTTTCAAAAGTGCGAACGGTTGAAGCGCCAATCAGTAAATCACTATTCCATCGTTTGGTAGCAGCATCTAAAAGGATAGAGAATGGATAACGATGGAATTCATCTTCGTCGAATTCATAACTCAATGCCGTTTCCGGAGCCATCACTAAATTCGTGTGTGAATTCACTTTTTGGTCTGCTAAGGAAATTATTTTTCGAATTTGCTCTTCAATTCCTGCTGTGAACTTTTCATTAATCGGGTCAATATTTGGTTGAACAAGTACAATATTTATGGGGTCGGTCTTTTCAACATACGTGGCATATTGAAAAATTGAAATCAAAGCGGGAATGATCAAAACTAAGCCCGTGAAGACAAGCAAGGGTAATTGACCTCGCCAGTTGATTTTTTCAATTTTTACTTTGGTGTAAATCCGCAAAATCAATATATTAACTAGGAGTATCCATAAAGTTCCACCAAGAATTCCAGTGGAAGAATACCATTGTACCAACCAAGGGACTCTGGAGAATGTATTACCTAAGTTTAACCATGGCCAAGACAATTCCCAATGGAAATGAAGGTATTCGAATGAAATCCAATATACTAATAGAGCAATATACCCTTCCTTTTTTCCAACGTATTTTTTTGTCAGATGAAAAAGATAGAAAACAAATGCCATCAACAACGAATTTGCTAAAACGGCCATGATAACGCCGCCTGCACTCGCGAAATAAATCCACCAAGTCGTAATTAAGTTGAATAGAAAGAAAGTTAAATAGGCGTGCGTAAATATTTTTTTTGATTTATAGTTTTTTTCTGAGATATTATTTTCAAGAATTAACAAGGGAACCCATGCTATAAAACTTAAAAAAAATAAACTTCCTGTATAGGGGAAAGAAATTCCCATCAGCAAACCAGAAAGTAAACTGAAAGCAAATCTTTGTTTTTTGGCCTTGTTTTTCATGAGATAGTAAAAGTAAAAAAAATCACGAAGATTAGCCTGATTTAACGCATCGGAAGGTTTATTTTACGAAGGCAATTGAATGTTAAGGAATTGTCGCTAGGATTGCTGTTCCTGCTGTGTCGTGTGTGAAAAACAATCAAGCACGCTTTAAGGATGAATCTTGGATCCTACTTTAAATCAATTACTTTATTGGAGTACGTATTTAATGACGTACTTATCAATTATAGTATATAGGGAGAGCTTCTGATCGTGTGAATTCAGTAAGATTTTTTTCTGTGCCTGACTTTTCACTAAAGTCAGAGGAGTTCCGTTTGATTGATAAAGATAGATTGCATTTGACAGACCATCCAGAACACCCAATAATGGACCTTTTTTTGTGTTTTTGACATAGATGACATCGTCAACGCTTTCGAAAGGTATTTTTGTTTTTACGATAAACTCTCCGTCGATTGTGTAGCATGATATCATATTGCCATCTTTAACACAAAATCCATTGTTCTCATGTTTGGATATAGGACGAATCCAAATTGGTGACTTAATCGAACTAATTTTTGATTTGTTCCCTTTTTGATCAAATTGAACGAGAGCATCTGCTTCTAAATCATAAAACTTTATTTCATTTTTAAGATATTGTGAAATTGCATTTTTGGATAACGGGAACTTGCGAAAAACTTGACCATTTCTTGCATCAATCATCGTGAACTCTGAATCTGATTTAAACCCAAAGAACAATCGATTTGCTGATAACCAAGCATTCGGCAAATTAGAAATAGAGGGATATCCTGTTTTCCCCGTTTTTTTAATTGCACCTTTTTCATTGATCCAAAAATAGCTGCCGTCTAAACTTGTAACAAGGAAGTTTTCGCTGCCTTGCCAATCAAATGTGATTGCTTCTTTTGCTATTCCACTTTTTATTTCAACTGGAAACCCTGCGATATTTGAGCCGGCAGAATTAATAGCATAGAGCTTTGAAGGCGTATTGAAGTAGAATTTAGTCTGGTCTTTGGACCATTTAAGTGAACTTATGCTGCTCTCTGTAATTTTCAAATTAAAAAAGTTTTTTCCATTTGAAAATCCAGATATGCTATTTTCATTCCCCGTTGCGAAAATTAAATCCTTGCTATCATGGACAATGAAGTCATCGATTGAGCTGGACATTGCGTAGCTTTTTACTTGATTTTCGACAAGTATATCTTTAGCTTTGCTAGGAGCCGATGTCATTTCAACATCTATTATCGTTCCTTTATATGTGCTTGTGGACTTTTTTTGATTACTCGACCAAACTCGTTCAACAACTTTTTTAGGCGAGTTGCCAAAGACTAATTCTCGTTTGGATTTGAAACGGCCTAAAGTTTGACCTAGCTCCAATGCTACATCAGCTTCATTTAATATACTGGCACTTTCACTAATTAAAACGTAATTATCAAATTGTTTTAGATAAAAACCTTTCGACTTACTGTGAGGAAAGGTTTCTGTAATTAAGAGGCCAGTGTAATTATTGAGTTGTCTTTTGCTGGTATCTAAATACATTTCTATCATTTGCTTCGGATCGTACCCTTCAAGAATATCCATCAACAAAAAATTGGCATTGTTGTATTCAAATTGAATCAAACCAGAGTTTGTCCAATTAAAGGCTATACTTTTTTTAAATACGGGATCTTTTTTCGTTAAGGTGAACTTTTCTGTAAATTGATAAGAGCTTATCATTGAAGGCACATGATTTGCGAAAATACCTTCATCGTCAAAGCTTTTGCTCGTTTCAGCAAATGATGGTTGGCGAGTGTAGATGGTTGTCGAACCATTATTTTGGAAATAGTCTTTGATAATTGCATTCTTTTGGATGAATTCAATTATCGAACAAGAACTCTTTTTATCGAATGAACTCCAATGAATATCATTAAAGTTATTGCTTTCAGATTCTATTTGACAGTCAATTATTCCCTTGAA
>JBDNIA010000235.1:0-3648 GCA_041688525.1 Crocinitomicaceae bacterium
GGTTATAGATAATTCTACAATGACTTCAAACGGAACCCTTTATATTACTTCGATGCCACCGTCTTTTATTGCGCCACCAAATAGACCATTTTATAAAGTTTCAACTGACGGAGGATATACTTGGACAACTTTGGCCAATTTGGATGGTCCGGGCTATCTCACGGGTGGTTCCATTCAAGCAGTCATGGCGACACCTGCAACAACCAAGGATGGTAAATTCATAGCGACTTATCCGAGTTATGTGGCCGCTCAGAATTCAATGCCGACATATTATTTGGCAAAATCAGCGGATCAAGGACAAACTATGACCTATTCTACTGTTTATAGTTATCTTCCCGGCACGACTAATTCGAACTTTAAAAAGGGCTATCACTTATTAGCAGACCCAAGTAATACCAATAAAATGATATTCTTATTGCCCTTAGCAAGCAACGGAGATTCAGACATAGAAGCGACACATAGCAATGATGCCGGTCAAACTTGGAGCAATAGAATTCGAGTCAACGATGATGCGCTTGGAAACGGAAAAGCACAAGACATGGTTTGGGGCGATTACAACGAAAATGGTGATTTAATTGTGACTTGGCGTGATCGAAGAAACTCTTCGGCCAACGACTTTTGGGGTGCAGGATACGATTTTTACTACGCGAAAAGTTTAGATAACGGACAATCTTTTGGACAAAATCAGAAGTTGACGAGTCAATTTGTAGCTTTTGATTCATTAATCGCAAATAACGGCAACGACTTCATGAGCTGCGTTTATCGGGGTGATACTTTGTATTCCGTTTGGGGCGATACTCGAAATAATAAAATGAATATTTATTTCACCAAAACGATAATAAGTTCAAACACAACAATTGGCCTTACTTATTTAGACGGCAATGAAACCAGTTGGAAGTTATTTCCCAATCCAGTAGATGAGGAACTTAATATATCAATCGACAGTAAAATGATTGGAAAAAAGTATACTATTTATTCAGTACATGGTCAGTTATTGTTATTCGGAATAATTTCAAACGAAAATGTACGTGTTGATTGCAGTAGTCTTTCGAAAGGTTCTTACATCCTGGAAATAAACGAAACACTCCGCCAATTTTTAGTTGAATGAAAATAAGTAGAAAAGTCTATTTTTTGATTCAGATATTTTCAATGTTAATGATTCCCTTTTTATTTTACTGCATTGTCAATACTGCTGTGAGTAAAAAATATTAATTTGATAATCAATGTGTTTCACCTTATTCAGATATAGATTTTTGTTTTATTCAGAAGGTTCAAATAAGTCTTTTGATTTTCTTTTGTCTACTCTTTGTTGGACTTTTTTTTTCAAAGAAAAAGTTTTCATAAATGCTGATTAAAGTTAACATTAAAAAATATTTTAACCGAGATCAAGTTATATATATCGGATTTTTCGTAATTTACGTTAAATTAAAATTTCTAGCTATGAAAAATTCTATTCTACTATTCGCCATTTCTTTGTTGTCCTCAATTGTTTTTGGAGCCTCAGGAGGTCCTGATTCCTACGGATATACTTGGAAAGATAGTAACGAACCAGGAGGTCCAGCTTATTCTTGGATTGATATTACATCTACTGGAACACAAATTACAGGTTTAGCAGATGATAATTCTGTTGGTATGTTCCCAATGGGAATGAATTTTCATTATTATTGGGGAGATTTTAATGCAGTAAAAATAGGTTCTAACGGTTGGATTGGATTTGATAATATTGGGAATATAGCATCTTGTTTTCCTCTGATTCCAACTTCTGGTGGATCGGGCGATAACTTTATAGCACCATTAATGTCGGATTTAATTTTTGGATCTACTTATCCGGGATCCGCCTACTATAAGCATGATGTCGCAAATAATCGTTTTATTATTAGCTATATTAATGTGGCACATTGGCAGGCTACAGCGCCGGGTTATTTCGGTTCAAGTACTTTTCAAATCATTTTATCGAATGCTGATTCTTCCATTACCTTTCAATATCAATCAACGAATAATGGGGGAGGAATATGTTCGGGAACAACAGCAAATCAAGTCATAGGAATCGAAGGTCCAACTGGTACAATTGGACTTTCTCATTCAACGAATTTGGCAACGCCAAATAATTATGCAATCAAATTTGTTTACCCGCCAACGGTTTTAATTCAAATTCAGGATTTAACCCCACTTTGGACATTAAATTCTGAAAATAAAGCTCAATTTTTCTATACGAACAACTTGGTGAATATACCCGTAAATGTCAAAAATACAGGAAACGCGAATGTGATAACATCCTATACCGTCAATGTAAAAGTCAAAAATTCTGGAGGTACAATCATTTTGAATTCAACACAAACGATAACTGGTGGACTCGCTAGTGGAGACGATACTTTATTGACGTTTAGTTATACCCCCACAACTTTCGGACAGTACGCAATAGAGTCGCTTGTCACAAATACTAATGATATAAATCCAGGAAATAATTTAAAAGTAATTGAAATGGAGGTCTTGCAAGAGAGTAGCGCTAATGCTCGACTGAGTAATGTTAACACTGGTGATGCACCTTCAGGCTCTTGGAGTTTAACCAGTGGTCAGAATGATGGAGCAGGATTACACATTATTCCACCGTCATATCCTTTTATTTTAACTGCATTGAAAGCGAGACTTACTGTAATAGGTGGCACAAGCAATACTGTTCAATTGCGGCTAATGGATGATAGTGGTCCAAACGGATCTCCCGGAACTATTTTATCAACGAATAATATTAATAATGTCATTAATTCCGGTTGGGTGGCGACAACATTAAGTGTACCTGACACCATATATTCCGGAGGTTTTTATATCGTTTGGTTGCAAGATCCTGCAAGTACGAATGTCACGTTAGGTACTTTTAATCAAGCTCCATTATCAAGAAGAAATTATGAATTAGTCGCTGGTGGATGGGCAGAATGGAGAAATAATGATTTTGAAGAAATGATGTTAGAAGCAGTTGGACGTTCGGTTTGTGCTGGGTTCAACATTATCCCGCAAAGTATAAATCATATATCATGTAACGGTTTGACGGACGGAAGTATTAGTATTTCAACAAATGGAGGAAACCCAGGTGCAGGTCCATTTACCTATTCATGGACAAATTATACAGGAATTACGGCAAACGCGACAGGTTTAAGTGCTGGTTTATATCAAGTTACAGTAACGGATGGTTACGGTTGCACAAGTAGTTTGGGACAATATATCATTAATGAACCGCAAGCAATTCAATCGCAGCCAACTTGGTCGGATGTTCTCTGTAATGGCGGAAACTCAGGAACTGCAGCACTAAATCCAATTGGTGGAACTGGAGTGCTGACAGTGAATTGGGGTTCAAATAACCCGGCTTTCTTGTCGGCAGGAAATAAAACTTTCACGATTACTGATGCCAACGGATGTATACATACCGACACAGTGATAATTGGTCAGCCTGCTGCTTTAGTTTTAACTGCCACTCAAATTAATGAGAATTTAGGAAATGACGGTTCAATTGATTTGTCCGTAACAGGAGGGACGCCTCCTTTTTCTTATAGCTGGTCAAATGGTGGTGGAACTGTTCAAGATCCATCTGGATTGACGGCTGGTAACTATACCGTTTCTTTGACCGACTCGAATGGCTGCATAGTAAGTTTGACA
>JBDNIA010000236.1:0-2018 GCA_041688525.1 Crocinitomicaceae bacterium
GCGAATAGAAATCGTTAAAGGTCCGGCATCGTCTCTTTATGGGAGTGAAGCGGTGGGTGGATTAATTAATATAATAACCAAAAAACCATCAAATGCACCATTAGTTTCCGCTGACTTTTTCAGCACAAGTTGGGGCGAACACAATGCAGATTTAGGAATAAAGCTGAAAGTTGGAAAAAAAGCATCGGTTCTTACCGGCATAAATTACTTCAATTTTCAGAACAGAATCGATAAAAACAACGATAATTTTACTGATTTAACACTTCAAAATCGAATTTCGGTTTTTCAGAAATGGAATTTTTCAACAAAAAAAAATCGAATATTTAGTCTTGCAGCTCGTTACATGCATGAAGACAGATGGGGAGGTGAAATGAACTGGGACAAGAAGTTTCGGGGAGGAGACAGTATTTACGGAGAAAGTATATATACCAATCGTTGGGAGATATTAGGTAATTATCAACTCCCCACTAAAGAAAAATTACTACTCTCTTACTCCTACAATACCCATTTACAAAATAGTAGATATGGGACGACTATATACGATGCTGTACAAACGATTGGTTTCGGACAGTTGACATGGGATAAAAAAATCAATAGAAATGATTTTTTACTCGGTATAGCAACGAGATATACCTATTACGACGATAATACACCAGCAACGGCATCTTCGGATACTCTTTTTCAAAAGAATCTTCCACAAAAAACGTGGTTGCCCGGAGTTTTCATTCAAAATGAAATCGCAATTACTGAAAAACACAAATTTCTATTGGGTTTTAGGTACGATTACAATTCTTATCATGGAAATATCTATACGCCAAGAATTGCATATAAATGGTCTGTCAATACTAAAAATATAATTCGAATAAATGCTGGAACTGGTTATCGCGTTGTAAATTTATTCACAGAAGATCACGCAGCACTCACCGGTGCGAGAATAGTAGATATAAAAAATGAACTGAAACCTGAAAAGTCGTACAACATAAATATCAACTATGTTAAAAAAGTATTTCTCAAAAAAGGAATTTTCCTAAACTTTGATGCATCTATATTTTACACCCACTTCAACAATAGAATTGTTGGTGACTACGAGCAAGATCCCAATAAAATCATTTATGATAACTTAAAAGGCTATGCTAAAAGTAAGGGTATTAGCCTGAATTTAGATTTTGTATTTCCAAATGGATTAAAAGTTATTGGAGGCGCAACACTTATGGAAAATACACTAACAGAAAATAGCATTACCAAACAGCAAATATTAACTGAAAAAGTTACTGGAACCTGGGCAATTTCATATAAAATTAAAAAATTGAATTTGGCGATTGATTATACAGGAAACGTTTATAGCCCGATGCGTTTGCCTTTGCTTAGCGAAACAGATCCAAGACTACAATACTCACCATGGTGGAGTATACAAAATATACAATTCACATTCGATGGACTTGGTGATTTTGAAATCTATACTGGCATTAAAAATCTACTAAACTGGACGCCAAACAAGGGAAATCCGTTTCTTATAGCTCGTTCAAATGATCCTTTTGACAAACAAGTTCAATTTGATTCAAATGGAAAAGCAATTGCCAATGCCAACAATCCCTATGGATTAACGTTTGATCCAAGTTATGTTTTTGCACCAAATCAGGGTATTCGTGTGTTTTTAGGAGTCCGTTTCCATTTTAAATAAATGATGATGTTTTTAAAAAGTAGAAATATTATTTTTTTCTGTGCGGTGGTGTTATTTCCTTCCGCTTTAAAGGCCCAAATAAAAACATACAAATTCGAAGAAATTGACAGTTTATATTTAACCCAAAAAAAACCGTTGGTGATATTTCTATATACAGAATGGTGCAACATATGTCTAGCAATGGAAAACACAACCTTTCAAGATGAAGAAATTGCCGAACTGTTAAATTCGGAGTTTTATTTCGTCCGGTTAAATGCAGAAGAAAAAAAAACGATTGACTTTAGAGATCAGTCATTCAATTTCAATCCGAATGGAACAAACATCGGCATACACGAAC
>JBDNIA010000237.1:0-15844 GCA_041688525.1 Crocinitomicaceae bacterium
TTATGTTCGGGATGAACTAAACTCTAAGCTTTCCACTAAAGGTAATATTGAAACATTATCGATAGGTGAAAATGGAATTATAAATAATTGCACCAATGGTGTGAAATGTTCTGATAAAGAGCATTTAGAAAATAGATTTGTTGAGTTGGTGATTACACCAAAAAAAACTACTAGATGAATAAATTTGTTATGAAATTAATAGTATTACTTTTTGTCTTTTTCAATTCATTAAGCGGTATAGCTCAAAATTATTACTGGGTCGGTGGGTCAGGCAACTGGACTGACACTTCACACTGGTCAAACCTTTCTGGTGGATCAGGAGGGTCCTTCTTTACTCCTCCATCAACAACATCTAGAGTTTTCTTCGATACAAATTCATTTAGCGGTACTGGTCATATAGTTACCGTTGACACTTCCCATATATCTATAAAAGATATGTTTTGGAAGACGAGCATAAACGGAGATATTGATATGCCGACCTTCACGGGAGTATCTGCGGATACAATAACCGTAAATGGTTCATTGTTTCTTGACGATAACATGATTTATGATTTCAATGGTAAATTCTTTATGACTGCTGGTCAGTTGGATACACTTTACACAGGGAATAACTTACTCTTAAATGATTTTCACATTTCCCATTTTGATAGCCTACTAATACTCGCCGACAACTTCAATTCTCTCGGTGGATTAACCTTTAATCGTGGCGGTTTTAAAATCACAAACCGCACCATAAATGCAAGGTTTTTCAAATCCAAAAAGTCCAACCCAAGAACGCTAATTCTAGACAATGCTGTCTTTAATCTAGCTGGTAACGATACAGTATTATACATTAATCCAACTTCCTTAATTAAAACAGGAACATCTGAAATTTTTAATATATTAAATTCTACTCCTGATACAGTAAAAATCTACATGGGTAAATCGGTTTCACAATGGAATACGCTGAATCTTAACAATAGCCACACTTATTTTATAAGTGGTGCTAACTTTAATACTATTCAATCTACCACATCGAAATCAATTCGTTTGAAATATAACGACACTTTGAAGTCACCAAATTTTCTTGTAAGCGGCAACTGTGGATCTATTTTAAATTTTTATTGCAAAGAAGGTGTAGCTAAATTTTCAGGATTGGGAAGTCCAATAACTATCAGTTATACGTCAATTAAAAATATTAGAGGACTCTCTTCTAGTACCTATTCAGCATCGAATAGTTTCAACCTAGGAGGAAATACGGCTTGGACGATTACAGAAGATCCAGGTGTTAATACTTTCCATTGGATTGGTGGATCGGGTTCATTTTATAATCCATCCATGTGGTCAACTATTAGTGGAGGAGTTGCTGGACTTTGTTTTCCTGGTCCAAACGACATCGCTATTTTTGATGCTAACTCAACGTTAGTTGACACCGTTTATATTTCGAGAAAAATTATTATCGGCCGATTGGATTTTCAAAACGTTCCAAATACAGTTGTTCTTTCTGGTGATACAGAAAATTCTATTGAGGTCAGAGAAAATTTGATTGGTTCTAATTTACTAGATTTTGATTGGCAAGGAAGTTTATATCTAACAGCATCTTCAGACACGACCAATATTACTTCCAATGGTGTTTCCTGGGGTTGTAAAATATTTAAAACGGGCGCGAGCACTCTTACCTTCACCGACGATTTCACCTCACTAAAGAGTTTCTCACATGTTAATGGAGCCCTAAACGGAAATAGTTCTAATCTTAGTTTCTGGAATTTCTATGCCGATTCTACAAACAATGCAAGAAATATAAACTTCGGATCTTCGGTTGTGGATCTTGCGGGCAACGCCTATAAAATAGGTGCCATAGGAACGTATTCTACACCGAAAGAATTAAACTTCGTTAATGCAGACGGAAATTATGTAACTTTCGTAAGCGGATCTTATGTTTACGATACCATACGAATCCAAACGTCGAACATTGATTTTATAACCGACTACACTTCTCAGAACGTTACTTGTTCCCTTTTAGAGATAAATGCTGGTTCAACAGTGCTCTTCCAAAATGGTTCAAACTATTTATTTGACAGTATTATTGCGATCGGTTCTTGCGTTGAGCCGATAACCTTTAAAACAAATTCATCAACAGCATCACCAGCAGTTGTTGCAAAAACTTCAAACGTCAATACGACAGTTGAGCATTTGATAATTGACAATGTTGATGCAGACGGAGTTGGGAATTATTTTGCCAATTATTCTACTTTATTGAACGGCTCAACAAATTGGACTTTGTCCACTGGCATTACTACAATTACTATTCCCTTAGGTGGAACATCTATTGATAGTAACTCCGTTCAATCGCTTTTGGGATCAATTACTGGCTTTACCCCTGCTATTGTTTTTAGTTCGACTTTATACTTAGATGGTTTATCGACTTCCAATTCAACTGATTTGGATTCCGTTACTTATGAATTAACTGTTGATTCCGGAGGACCTGGACCGATTGTAGTGATGGACTCACTTAGCGGCACTGGTGACCAAACAGGAGTTAGTTTTTCATTTCCAACTTCAATCCCTACTGGGGATGCTAACATTCGTCTTATATTATCGAATATAAACGATTCAGGAAATGTAGTTCTTACAAATTCATATATTGTTATTAATTACATGGCTGCTTTGCCAGCACCGATTCCAATGACTTATTATTGGGTAAATGACGGTGGAAATTGGAGTGACCTTAATCATTGGTCAACAATATCGGGTGATACTTCGTATGCTACTTGTGTTCCTTCAGTTTATGACAACGTTATTTTTGACAACAATTCATTTAGCTCAGCGCATGAAGTCGTTACTGTAGACAAAGAAGTATATGTCAATTCAATGTCTTGGATTTTAACAGATCAAGATAGTGCAACTCTTCTACTTGACAAGACCATGACATTCTTGGGTGATGTAAGTCTAAATAATCAGGTTTTTGCCACTCGCAACAACAAAGCCACTAAAATGATATTTCAGCCAAACGGGATCAAAACTTTTGACGCAACAGGTTCCTTAGTAAATGTGCAAATCGTTCTTCTTTCGGACAATATCATTAACCAAATACAACTGACTTCTGACCTAAACATGTCTGACTCTACAAATATCATTATTGGTGGTGGAGCATTTAAAACAATGAATAAAAATATTTCCACTGGCACCTTATATTTTGGTTCACCTACAAGCAAACTTGTGGATCTAGGAACATCAATCGTCAATTTGAGATATGGCTTTAAAGATGAAAGTACAAGTTCAAGCTTAAATTTACTGGCATCTTTAAGTACAATTAATATTAATTTTGACAACTCAATTGATTCAATTTATGACAACTACTTCATCAGTACTGGGCATATATTTAATGACGTTAGTCTAAACTTCAATTTTGAAAACTACAGCAATATTAAAGGAAATAATACTTTTCATAATTTATCAGTTGGTAAAGGCTCCAAACTAAATATTACAGCCGGGGATTCACTTAAGATAACAAATCAGTTCACTGCAATTGGAACTTGCAAAGATTCAATCTATTTTAAATCCACCGATTCTGGGTTAGATTTTATAATCGAAAAAATGACAACGCCTTCAACTATCGAATGTGTTAATCTCACAGATGTTAAATCTAGCGACCAAATTGTAACAGCAAATTATTCAACAAATATATCTGCAACTGGTGCTTTTGCATTCTCTGCGACGCCCGCAGCTAGCGCTTCTTTTGGTTCCATTTCCAACTTTTGTTTGGGTGATACCGTACAATTAATAAGTAATTCAAGCGCTACTTCAGGTATTCCATCATTGGAATGGACTTTTGATGATACAACCTATGTAAATGAAGATACAGTTCAATATTTTTATGCCGGTCCTGGAGATTATACGATAGAGTTGACAGCAATAAATGCGAATTTCTGCTCAAGTAAAATCGATACAACGATTAGTATTTTAAATCCATCTGTTGTTCTTAACTCTTCATTAGTATTGGACACAACAATATGCGCAGGAGAATCAGTATCCTTTTTCGCAGATGCTTATCCTGACACTAACTCGATAAGCTATCAGTTTTATATTAATTCTTTAGCGAGTGTTATAAATGATACTTTATTCACCACAACGATAAACAACCTCGATACAATAAGTGTGTCTATCCTGCAGGACGCTTGTCCAGCTTCTAGTAATAAATTCGTTTTTAAAGTTGATCCTTTACCCATTCCAAATTTAATACTTAACAATTCAAATATAATTTGTGCTGGTGATTCGGTTACATTAACAGCAACTGGTGGTTCAATTTATCAATTTTATAAAAATGGAACTGCTTTTACCACATTTAGTGCTACTTCTGTTCAAACAATGACAGATGTTGACAATGGCGATAGTTTCTTCGTTGTTGTAAAAAATTCGGCAACAAGTTGCGAAATCAACTCCGATACAATTGCTTTCACAGTAAATACACTTCCAATAATAACATTTGACGATAATGATCCTATCACAAATACAATTTGTCAAGGAGATTCGGTAACCTTTATTTCTTCAACAGCTATTCCTGGAAACATTACACGTTATAACTATATCATCAATAACCAATCATGGGCGGATACTACTTTGTCCAGCTTTTCAACAACCTCACTGGATGATGGAGATACTGTTTCTGTTGTCGTTCGCGATTTGAACGGTTGTTATTCTGATACTTCAAATAGTATTATATATACTGTAAACGCAATTCCAACAATTTCAGTTACATCAAATATCAACTCTTTTTGTGCAGGTGAATTAGCGACTTTTACTGCTACAGGAGGATCAACTTACGAGTTCTTGCTAAACGGCGACACTTTACAAGTTATGTCAGGGCAATCCTTTTATACAAATTCTACAATTCTTAATGGAGATCAAATCACAGTGAACGGAGTTGGAAACAATTGTCCTAGCACTTCTGCTCCACTTATAATGACTGTTTTGCCTCTTCCAGTAAATACATTGACTTCTAATATTGGATCCATTATCTGCTCTTCACAATCGCCAACATTTACTTCAACGAGTGCTTTAGCAACGAGTTTTGAATTTATTGTAAACGGAGCGACAGTTCAAGCTTCATCAACTCTGGCCACTTATTCGCCGTTGAGCACCTTGCCAGATGGTGCTATAGTTTCTGTTGTTAGTTATCAAGGTTCCTGCAGCTATACCTCCTATTTGACAATGACAATAAATCAATCGCCCGTAACTTCCATTTATACGAATGATTTTGACAACTCAATCTGCTCAAATGGAACGATAATAGTAACAGCAACTGGTGGATCTAGTTTTGAATTTTTTATAAATAATAATTCCCAAGGTATTACAACAAATTCAGCCCTGACAATTAATGGAAGCTCTTTACTTGCTGGAAACAATGTTGTTTATGTAAAAGTTATCGGTGTAAATACTTGTGAAACAAATACTTCATTGGTGAACATTGAAATGGTGCAAACGCCGACGGTAAATATGACGAGTTCAGCTGCATTAAACACATCTTGCCAAGGAATTCCTGTAACATTTACTGCAACTGCAACTGCAGCAAACTATCAGTTCTTTTTAGATGGAACGTCACTAGGTTTGCCGTCTCCTTCGAATACGTACGTATCTTCTTCTTTGGGGAATGGCACCGTTATTACTCTGGTAGGATATAATGGTGCGTGCTTCAATAGTAGCGCTGATACAATTACAATGTCTATTGACCCAAATCCTGTTGCTAACATTTCGGGAACGGCTGTATTTTGTCAAGGTTCACCCGCAATATTTGAGGGAGAACAAGGAAGTCAATATGAATTTATTTTAGATGGGAATAGCAATGGTATTTCCACCGATAGTATATTTAGCCCTTCTTCATTAGCAGTTGGAAACCATGTTTTAGCTTTAAACGTATTTCAAAATGGTTGTTTTGCTTCAGCAAGTAAGAATCTATCTGTAATTAGTTTGCCTGTCGCAACATTAACGGGAAGTTCGGTTTTATGCTCAGGCCAAACAGTATCATTTTTAGCGGGTGGAGCAAATCAATACATGTTTCAGGTAAATGGGATAAATACGCCAAGTGGATTTTCCACTAATCCCAGCTTCTCAGGTCAATTTAATAATGGAGACGTTATTTCTGTAGTCGGTAAAAATATTGCTACTTGTGAATCAGTAAATCTAAATGCATTGATATTGACTGTTAATCCAACTCCTGTCGTTGGTTTAACTTCAAACGATCCTTTAAATGACAATATCACTTGTACGAATGATATCCTTGACTTTACAGCGACTGGCGCGAATAGTTACGAATTCATGATAAACGGTTTTTCTCAAGGTACTTCTTCTGCAAATAGCATGTTTTCAACTAGCACTTTAACGAGTGGTCAAATTGTCAGTGTAATAGGAACTTCTCTGAATTGTGCGAGTCACACGTATTACGCACCGTTTTCAGTAAGTGGTTATCCTATTGTACAACTGACCAATAATGATGATACAACTTTATGTGTTGGTGAAAATTCAAATCTAACCGCATCAGGAGCTTCAACCTATTTGTATTCAATCAATAATGTGCCACAAGGGTTCTATTCAACAATAAATAACTTCAACTCAGCACTTAATAATGGAGATATTATAACCGTTCAAGGTCAAACAAATACATGTGTTTCAATTAGTCCTCCATCTATAACATATCAGGTTTTCAATTATCCAAGTACATCTCTTGCATCTTCCACAAATCCCGCAAACAATATTATTTGTTTCGGTGACACAGTTACATTTACTGGCGGCGGAGCAACAAACTATGAATACTTTGTTGACGGAATCTCTATTCCAAGCACAAATGGATTGTTAACTCTAACTAATTTAGAAAATGGACAAGTTGTTTCCTTAATCGGGGCAAACGATCAGTGTTTTACATCCGCTCCAAACCCTATTGCGTTTACAGTAAATACGATGGACATTCAGACGCAAGTTACACCAAGTAATTTCATGATTTGTTCTGGAACTGATTTATTACTTTCAGCAACAGGTTCTGATGTATATTCTATTTTGATAAATGGAATTGCTCCAGCACTTCCATCTGCAACTGGTAACTTTACCTTAAGCAACCTTGTAGCAGGTGATTTTATCGTTCTTAGCGGAACAAATAATACAACTGGCTGCATCCAACTAGATGATGAAACGATTTATGTTCAAGTAAATGCACCCGTCGATTTCACAATTGATGGTTCACAAACTTTCTGTGAAGGCGATTCTACTATTTTAACAAGTAACGCTTTAAACGGAAATCAATGGTTGTTGAACGGCAACACAATTTTAGGAGCCAATGATCAAAATTACCTTGTCTTTACCTCGGGAAATTATTCGCTAGAAACTTCTTTCGGAGGAGACTTTGATATGTGGTCTTTCGGCAACAACTCGAATGGTGAATTTGGAAATGGTGCGAACTTCAATAGTGCCTCGCCAGTAAAGGCTTCTGGAATAACAGACTTATCTAAAATTGAAACCGGTTATGCTCATTTAATTGGCTTGGATAATTCTGGATTAGTCTACACATGGGGAACTAACTCGTCAGGTCAACTAGGAAACGGAACCTATACAGCTGCAAATGTTCCAATCCAAGTTTTAGCGGTACCAAACGCGATAGCTGTTAGTGCTGGACAAGATTTTAGTATAGCTGTTTCATCCGCTGGGAATTTATTTGCTTGGGGCGGAAACAATTCAGGCCAGCTTGGGTTGAACAATTTAACCACCTTTAGTAATCCACAATTAGTTTCTTCGGTAAACAATGTTGAGAATGTAGCTTGTGGCAAATACCACACGCTCCTACTCAAAAGCAATGGAACAGTCTTAGCATCTGGAAATAACAATTTTGGACAATTGGGAATAGGAAATTTGATTTCAAGCCCAGTCTTTGCTCCTGTTGCTGGATTGACAAATATTGTTCACATTGAAGCCGGTGACTATCACAGTATGGCGATTGATAATCTCGGACAACTATACGTTTGGGGGAATAATTCCAACGGTCAATTAGGATTGAATGATTTATCAAATAGATTACAGCCTGCCTTGTCTCCGTTGGAAAATGTAGCATCATGTTCTGG
The DNA here is from genome assembly GCA_041688525.1 of Crocinitomicaceae bacterium. GTDB lineage: Bacteria > Bacteroidota > Bacteroidia > Flavobacteriales_D > Crocinitomicaceae > UBA2040. Next base: position 8,085 of record JBDNIA010000237.1, read on the forward strand.
TGGAAATGCACATACTTTAATTGTCACTACAAATGGCAAAGCATACACTTGCGGAAAAAATAATTTTGGCCAATTAGCAACCAACGATTTGACGAATCGCGACTCACCAACCTTAATTAAAGAGATTGATGCAGTTGCCGAAGTATCTGCTGGAGGATATCATTCTTTGTTTAGAAAAATTGATGGTTCAGTTTGGGGCGCAGGCAGAAATGACAATTTCCAATTGAGTACTTTAACTTCTGGAACAATATTGATGCTAGAGAGATTAACTGAATTGGCAGGTGTCACAAGTATTGCAGCTGGAACACAGAATTCGCATTTTATTTATGGAAATAGCATAACTTGTTCAGCTCCTGCTAGCGTCTTTAATGTCTCATCCGCTCCAAAGCCTACAGTTGTCAATTTAAACAGTCAAATGGTAACAGCTACAACTGGTGCATCATACCACTGGTATCTTAATGGAATTGCAATAATTAATAGCAACGCTCCTTCTGTGAATATTACCGCAAATGGATATTATTCTGTTGGCATAACTTTTGCAAATGGATGTATTCGTTATTCAGATGAGTTGGGCTACGGAATTACCGGTTTTGGAGAAGAACAGTTAACAGATTTCGTTGTTTATCCAAATCCATTTAGGGAGCATATCACCATTAAAGGTACAGTCCTTTCTGTGAGACCTAAAATTTATATAACTGATTTACAAGGGAGAAAAATATTTGAAACATCTGTTGATGCTCAAATTGAAGAATTAAGCATAGATTTAGGTCAATATGCAAACGGCTTATATCAATTAAGTATTGAAGATAACGCTGGTACTATTTTCAAAACGAACATAATAAAAAATTAAAGTATGAAATTGGGTTATTATTTATCACTTGTATTAATTTTTTCAGTCTTCATCGGGAGATCTCAATCTACTGAAGGGTCAATTGAGTTTCAATTAACAACAAAAATGTTGGATTCCAACTTGAGAATTATTCAAGATGTGGATTTGTTTCCAGGTAGTTATTTAAATATCTATTTTACAAAAAAGAAGAATAGAATAGAATTAAACTTAGAAAAAGGATTCCAGATAACACTAATTGCAGACTATTCTTTGAATAAAGGTCTTCGTCTATTCACATCTCAAGAAACGAAATTAGCTCTTGAATGCACAGCTGAAGAGGCTAAGCTCGACCAAAAAAGCAAAAAAGATCAACAGATTGTTTTGCAAGAGGGAACGAAAGAGATACTGGGATATACTTGTAAAAAAGCAATTATCAAACTAGATACTGTCGAAACGGTTTATTGGTACACTGATAAAGTAAAATTTGATTTTTCGGGTGTAGACATCATTACTTCTAAATTACCTGGTTTTCCAATGGAATTTTCGACTTATTCAAATGGAATGCTTATGACCTTTAAAGCTAAAAATCTCGTCGAATTCGTAAAGAATCAAGATGAAATATTCTCATTGGTTCCGCCGGATGGATATATTTTGACAGACGAAGAAACTTTGAAAAAAGGGAAACGGTAAATAACCTTTTTAAGCAGCTTTAAAAACTTCAAATAAACCTTCTACCAACTAGGGCAGTCGTTGCACTTCTTTTTAGTTTTAATATAAAATAAGCCGCCAATTACGGCATTGTATTCTATAAATCCTAGTGCTTGTCGGGCATACGACGAACGATCGTTTGGTCTTGTTCTTACTCTCAATTGGTGAACAAAACCCGTGTTTAAATCTGCTTGTATGAACAGATGCTTGAAAAACTCTAGTCGCACCCCAGAATGAGCTGACACTCCATAACCGGAAATAGAATAAGTCACTCGATCAAATTGTCCTGCAAAATTGAAATCGTTAACAGAAAGAATTGTCCCAACACTCAGACCTAAAATTCCAGTAACGACAAAATTTCTTTTGCCATTTCTGGGTTTATACCAATCAAATGAACGCATCAACTCCGCGCGGATGTAGTTCATGCCGTTGGTGTTTTCATAATGAAGTGTGTTGAAATCAGTTACCACTGGCTGACCGTCGTAACTGCCACTCCAATTCGTAACGGTGTCAACTCCTGGATCTATTTGTCCTGTGAGATTAACGTGGTTTCCATTTTTTAAATAATATTTGAAATGGTCGTAACCAAAACTCAGTGCCCAATCTTTTTTATAATAATAACCTACGCGAACATTAAACTGTGGAATAGTGATATTTCTGGGGTTAAAATAACTATCAACTGAAAAAGGTTCTGGCCTGTCAACTGCCTTTGCTCCATTCAATGTAAAATCATATCCTGGGCCGACAAATCGCAAATTAGATTTGGTGTAATGCGTTCGGTTATATCCCCAATACAAAAACATTGTTCCTTTTTCTGTTGATTCTTTTTTCTTCCCACCGTATTGAGAATAACTCCCAAATGAGAATGAAAATAAAATAAAGAGAAGTCCTAAAAATTTCATTTAATTATTAATTAATTGAGTCCACTGCTTTTCTGTTAGAATATTCTGTAATCTAAAATCTGATTTTTTGTCTTTGTCATGCCATCGAGCCAAACCAATCCCTTTTACATAATAAGAATAATTTCGTCCATTGAGTTCACTTTCCTCTTTGCTTATCGGATTAAATATGGTGGTTCTATAGTTGTCTTCTATTATCAAAGCTTGCTTCTTTTTACCCATAATCGTGATTTGCTCTTTTTGCTTCACCGGGTTAACTTTTCTTTGAATCTCTTGCAATATTAGAGTAGAATCTCGAACTCCGGGAAAACGGGACGCAAAGTACGTTTCGTCGGTCATATTCATCGGAAACAGCGTATTTTTGAATAATTCAGCTTGCCGCTTTTTTCCGTCTCGATCAACAATCATATTATCGACCAAATTCAAACTGTCAACATTATAATTATACGTTTCTATTATTCTCGCATCTTCCGAATATATTTCGACCACAATGTGTTTGCCCTGTGAATCCTCGATGCGATAAATACGATGAAACCGCTCTACCAATCCGTTTTTCACATCACGATAAACATATACTTGACCTTCACCTGTCATAGGGTAAAAATAGTCCGCTAATTCATTTTTACTTGAATCTGAATTACAGCTTGTAATTCCAAACGCCAACAACAAACACAAAGAAATTATCCTCATGACATTTTAATAAAATTCACTTCCTTTTCCGTTAAAACGCGATAATGTCCTCGAGGTAAATCTTTCTTTGTCAATCCAGCATACTGCACACGATCAACTTTGATTACGACGTAGCCCATGCTTTCTAGCGCGCGACGAGCTATACTATTTTTGCCAGAAGTTAATTCTAGTCCTATCTCTCTAGAATCTCCTTTTACATATTCTGCCTTGTCAAAAAGCACTTTTCCGTCTTCTAAATCAATCCCCGAAGTCAAGCGCTCTAAATCTTCCTTTTTCACTGGTTTATCCAGTTCCAAATGATAAATTTTCTTTGCCTTATATTGTGGGTGAGTAAGTTTCTTCATCATGTCGCCATCATTTGTGAAAAACATTAAACCGGTCGCGTCTTTTTCCATTCTACCAACGGGATACAATTGCTCTCTCGTTGCCTTTTTAACTAAAGTCATGACGGTTTTTCGGCCTGTCTCATCGTCCAATGTAGTGATGAAACCTTTGGGTTTATTAAGAATAACGTAGCGTTTAGTCGCTGAACGGACTGAATCATCTCCATATTTTACAATATCGGTAGACTTAACTTTATAGCCCATTTCAGTAATGATTTCTCCATTTACAGAAACGATTCCATTAGCAATGAAGACATCTGCTTCTCTTCGCGAACAAATGCCGGCATTCGACAAATATTTATTCAAACGAATTGCATCCTCGTCGAATTTGGGCATAGGATCGCCTTTCTTCTGTTTTTGTTTGAAATCGATGTATTTTCGTTTATCTCTGGAGCTTACTGTTTTTTTCTCATCTTCTTGTCCAGCTGCACTTCTTGATTGTGCACCCGCCGTTTTTGAGCGGGTTGTTGTTTTTGTTCTGCCAGCAGCGCCGGTCTTACGTGTAGGTTTTACTCCTCCACCTCTTTTTTTGTTCATCTCGAGCATTATTTATTTCCGCAAAGATAATTCGGATAATTGAATTAAAGAAATTTATAATAGACCGCTGCTCACATGGAGTATTGAGCGTTCGCTTTGCGAACTGATAGACCCCATCCGACGGATTGATGGATCTGCGACAAATTAGCCCATAACTCCATCAGCTCGAAGGGCAGTCCAGATTCTATCAGCTGTAGCTTTCTATAGAAAAGATGTGAATGCATCGGCTATGTATTCCAAATCCGTTCGGAATCCGTTGTGGACAATGGAAATGATGTCGAATTGTGTTTCTAATTCGATGTCCTTCGATTGAATATAATAATTAGCTACTTTGATTATTTGTCTCTGTTTTGCTCGAGTGACGGCGCGCCAAGGTTCGCCAATTTCAGCTGTTTGCCGTGTTTTGACCTCCACAACATGAATTTTATCCTTAAACTTCGTAACGATATCAATTTCAAGATGCTGAAGTCGAAAGTTGCGCACGAGTATTTCGTGGCCTTGTTTCTTTAAGTATGAAGTTGCTAAATTTTCGCCGTAAACGCCTAGTTCTTGATTTGTCATTTGTCAATCGTGAATGCTTTCTATCTTGAAGATACAAAAAAGTTTAAGTCGACTTCAATGCGTTTGCCTTTCTTTCTTTTTAAATACAAATCGTTTCTGAATCACAAAGGGTTAATTGTTGAATTAATGAACTTCCAAAAAAACAATACTGCCATCCGATAGATTTAGAAATGGCACATTGCACGGAACCGTAGCCTAGATTAAATAACACCAATCAATTCCAACGTTTCTTTAGATGCAGCTTGCTCGGCTAACTTTTTCGAACTTCCTATTCCTATACCGTACTTTTTGTTGTTGATTCTTGCAGCCATTGTATATTTCCAAAATCCCCCTTGGTTTTCGTCAGTAATAGTGTCAAACTGCAGCTCAAGTTTACCTTTCTGACACCAAATAACCAGTTTTGACTTGAAATCTATTTCTTCTTCCAAAACTTTGGTCATGTTTACATATTTGACTAAAATATGATCTTGAATAGCCGCGCGGGCAAACTTAAATCCTCCGTCTAAAAAGATTGCACCTATAATTGCTTCATAAGCATTTCCTTCGATAGTACTCATGTTTATAGAGCGACCTTTCTGAAAGCGCATGACTTTATTAATTCCGATTGTTTCTGCTATTTCAGAGTGGTGTTTTCGACTGACAATTTTTGATTTTATTTTGGTTAAATATCCCTCTGCTTCGTTTGGAAATTTAATAAAAAGATATTCGGCAATTACGGTATCGATAACTGCATCACCTAAAAACTCCAAACGTTCGTTAGACATAAGAGAATTATCCTCAAAAAGCAAAGATTTGTGCGTTACCGCACGCAAAAATAAACCAATATCTTTTATTCGATAACCAAATTTTGAGCGTATAAATCTATAGAGGTTTTTCTGCTCTTGATTTTTTCCTTTATCAAATATTGATAAGGTCATGAGAAATTATCCTACAAATTTCTTCACAATGACGCTTGTGTTGTGGCCGCCAAATCCGAATGTATTGGAAATTGCAACATTTACAACACGCTTTTGCGCTTTGTGAAAAGTTAAATTCAATTTATTATCTAAGGCTGGATCATCATTAAAATGATTGATTGTTGGAGGAACGATATCGTGCTTAACTGCCATGATACACGCTATCGCTTCAATAGCTCCTGCAGCCCCTAATAAATGGCCTGTCATAGATTTTGTCGAAGAAATATTCAATTTATATGCATGTTCACCAAACACTTGTTGGATTGCCTTAACTTCGGCCACATCACCAAGCGGTGTTGAAGTTCCATGAACATTGACGTAATCTATTGCCGTCGCATCTATTTCTGCATCCTCAAGGGCACGCAACATTACGTTTCTTGCGCCTATTCCTTCAGGATGTGGAGCGGTCATGTGGTAAGCATCGCCAGACATTCCGCCTCCGATTACTTCTGCATAAATTTTTGCACCACGTTTAATTGCATGTTCGTACTCTTCTAAGATTAGAGCGCCAGCACCTTCACCTAGAACAAATCCATCACGATCAAGGTCAAATGGACGAGAAGCCGTTTCTGGACTATCATTTCTAGTTGATAAGGCCTTGAGAGCATTGAATCCTCCCATTCCCATTTGATTCACTGCTGCTTCAGAACCACCAGTAACAAGCGCGTGCGCTTTGCCCAATCGAATTAAATTAAAGGAATCAATTATCGCATTGGTAGAAGATGCACAAGCAGAAACGGTAACATAATTTGGACCACGTAGACCATATTTAATCGAAATATGCCCCGCAGCAATGTCCGAAATCATTTTAGGGATAAAGAATGGATTGAAACGCGGTGTTCCGTCTCCCGCAAAAAAGTTTTGCGCTTCGTCTTGAAATGTTTTAAGCCCTCCGATGCCAGACCCCCAAATTACTCCAATATAATCTAAATCCGGATTTGACTCCATTAAGCCGGAGTCTGCCATGGCTTCTGCTGCAGAAACCATGGCATACTGCGAAAATTGATCTAATTTCCTAGCTTCCTTACGGTCCATAAAATCTTCAATGTTGAAGTTTTTGACCTCGCAAGCAAAATGTGTTTTGAACAATGAAGCATCAAATTGTTGGATCGGGGCGGCGCCACTTTTTCCATTTATTAAACCTTCCCAAAATTCGGGAAGTGTATTACCAATAGGGGTAAGTGCACCAAGGCCCGTTACAACAACTCGCTTTAACTTCATAAATATCCAATTTTTAAACTAAAAGTTATTCTTAGTTTGCGTGCTCTTCGATGTAAGAAACTGCAGCACCTACTGTTTGAATGTTTTCAGCTTGATCGTCAGGAATTGCGATATTGAATTCTTTTTCGAACTCCATAATCAATTCTACTGTATCTAGAGAGTCAGCCCCTAGATCGTTCGTGAAGCTTGCTTCTTGCGTTACTTCGCTTTCCTCAACTCCCAATTTATCTACGATAATAGATACTACTCTTGTTTTGATGTCAGACATTGTTTTCGTTTTAATAATTAATTCAGCCTGCAAAGAAAAAAACATATCATCAATAAACAAAGTAAATTCGCTTAATTATTTACTTTGACTTGCGATTGTCTAATTTACGGCATGTAACACTCACCTATTTAGTTCCGAATATAGGGTTAAATTCTTAATTTATGAGAAATCCTTTCTACCTTTGTTATTATGATCAAAAAACGTTTGGCCATTTTTGCATCCGGTTCAGGGACGAATGCTTTAAAATTAGTGGATTACTTCACAAATCATCCCTATATTGAAATAGGAATCTTAATTTGCAATAAAAAAGATGCTCCAGTAGTTCAGGCCTTCGAAAAAATAGGACTTACTGCTTTTATCTTAGACAACCAAAAGGCAAGTCAAGGAAAGTTATTATTAAATATCTGCAAAAATCAAGGCGTTGATTTTGTTGTTTTGGCAGGATATTTAAGGAAAATCCCCGATGAACTTATAGCTAAATACCCAGAGCAAATAATTAATATTCATCCTGCATTATTGCCAAAATTTGGAGGGAATGGCATGTATGGCATGCGTGTTCACGAAGCTGTTAAGGCTGAGGGAGAAAAATTTTCCGGTATTAGCATTCATTTAGTAAATGCTAACTACGACGACGGTCAAATGATTGCTCAATTTTATTGTAATCTTTCTGAAAACGACACTGTAATTGATATTTCTAAAAAAGTCCAA
>JBDNIA010000029.1:0-7096 GCA_041688525.1 Crocinitomicaceae bacterium
TATCCATTGACAAATAAACCCTCCATTTCGTCCGGCTTTTTGATTTCAATATTGATCAATCCGGCCATGGATTCGTAACCGTTTACAACAGTTCCTGTTCCCTTCGTTATTTGGATTGAGTTCACCCATGTTCCTGGTATACTATTCAGCCCGAAAGCACTTTCCAAACCTCTCAAATAAGGAATATTTTCCATTTGAATTTGCGTATAAACGCCGGCTAAACCCATCATTTGAATCTGCTTTGCACCAGAAACGGCGTCTGAAATGCTAACATCGACCGATGCGTTGGTTTCGAATGATTCAGAAAGATTGCAACACGCTGCTTTTTTTAGTTCGTCGGAGGAGATTTCTTCAACAAGCAAACTTTTTAGTTTGGAAATGCTCTTGGTTCCTTTTTTATAAGAAACGACTATTTCAGGAATTAACTGAACAGAATACAAGACGATTTGGAAATTAGAGAAACGATCTTCTTTCCCCAAAAAAAGTGTGTCTGGGTAATAGCCCATCGCTTTGATTACCATTGTGTCAGGCAAGTTTTTTGGCAGATTGAATTCGAACTTCCCTTCTTCGTCGGTGATTAATTTAATATCATTTTGAAGCAGGACAATCCTAGCACCAAAAATTTTACTTTTTTGAAGCGTATCACTGCCATAAACGATTCCGCGTACCTGTGTGAAACTGCCAAAAGAAAAAAGTATAAAACTTAAATAAAGTAAATATTTCATTTAATATAAAGTATAAGGTTACTAATCTGTTAAGGATTAAACCTACACTTCTATATTAGAAAAACTTGGTATTGAATTATTATTTCCTTGCCGCTAAGTTTGGGCGGGGGATTCGCAAAATTTGCATTTGAAATCCGTTTTGAGACGAGAGCCTTTTTGAAGGTTGAATATACTGGAGAGGGAGTAATAAATGGAATAAATACCAGAGCTGATATTTGCTGAAAATAATCCAAATCGATTTGCATGAACTGAATTTTATCTGAACAGCAGTCTCGTTCTAGAGTGGTTTTTGTTTCGTGCTGGCAACAAGAAGATTTTTTCACTTCTTCTTTTTCACAATGGTGGGCCTGACGAATGAAATAACTATGTTCAATACCATCTTTCGTGCAGAAGTGTGAGTAGATACCAACGCCTACGCTGCCGACAAAAATGAACATTGTCAGGAGAATAAATAAGGTATGTCGAATAAAATTCACTTGACAAATTTAAGCCTTATTAACGAAAGGAAAAACAAAACTATGGTCTATTCTTGGAAGTTTAACGTAAATTTGTATTCCAAAACGAGTATCCATGAAAGTTCCAGTTACGGTTTATGCCGAAATGACGCCCAATCCAAGAACAATGAAATTTTTAGCCAATAAGTATTTGTTGGTTCCTGGTGATTCAGCTGAATTCACTTCAATGGCAGAATCAAAGGGTTATTCACCAATGGCTGAGGCCTTGTTTAATTTTCCTTTTGTAAAAGGAGTTTTTATTGCATCTAACTTCGTGACAATATCGATTTCAGAGGATTTGTCATGGGATTTCGTTCAAATGGAGTTGCGCGAATTTTTAAAAGATTGGCTACAAGATGGTAAAGATGTGTTGATTCAAATGCCTCAGCCGAAACCTGTAGAAACGAAAAGCACAGAAGAGGGTAAAGTTTATGCGCCATCTGAATACGATGACGCAATAAAAGATCTTTTGGATGAATTCGTTCGACCGGCTGTTGAAAATGACGGTGGAGCGATTGACTTTCGAAGTTTTGAAGATGGAACTGTAACCGTTGTTTTACGAGGAGCTTGTTCGGGCTGCCCTTCATCTACAGCAACTTTAAAGGGAGGAATTGAAACCCTATTAAAATCGCACTTACCGGCAGTTAAGGAAGTCGTTGCAGAAGAAGCTTAGGTAACTGCATAATTGGATTCACGCGTAATTCACAATTGACTTAAAGCCAACGGAACATTTCGTTGTATATTCTTTTCCCCCATTCGGAACCCCCCATTTCTTTTTCCATTTTGGCCTTTAGTTGAGCTGGGGTGTAGACATCTTTTTTCTTAACATTAACAGCAAAATCTTCCATTTTGGGCTCCATAAATTCTACGCTTTTCGCGAAATAGATAATCCCACCATCTTCAGTTGCTAAACCCAAAATTGCACCCGGCAAACCAAAGAAACCTTCTGGACCAACCGAGGGAATAATATCCACGGAATACCATGCATATAATCTTGTCGAATCATTCTTTTGATAAATGGCTTTGCGACAATTGTATTTGTCAATGGTTCGTTTACTGTCTGTAATTTGCCATTTTCGAATATGCATAGAATCCTGCACCAGAATTTGTTGCCCAGCTACGTCCATCACAAAAAGATTTTCGTTTTTCTTTACGTCTTGAAGTACTTTGCTTTTGCTTGTTGCCCAGCTAATCCGATCAGCTACATCACTTTCTACTGGTTTGAACAAGGAAATAGTGTCGTTGAAAATTAATTCAAACATATCCGTTTTGGATTTGTTATCTCCCAACCAATCTTTCATTCTCGAATCCGTGAATTTTTTCTCCAAATTGGTTTTCCGCTCAAAAATGATTTTCCCGGAAGTAATCAGTTGTGCTTTGGATTGAGCCGAGAGGAAGATTAATCCAAAAAGCAATATGTATTTAATACCAGCCAGCTTTACCATCTTCTTCAGTAGTTTTGTTATTGTTAAATCTATACGTCAATTTCAATAGGAAATAACGCGAAATAATTTTGGTGTTGTTATCGGTAACAACATTTTGATTCACTTGTCGTGAGTTGCTTATATTTTGATTTAAAATGTCGTTGGCAAGCAATGACAATTCTAAGTTTCGAGTTTTTAAGAATGTTTTGCTAAGTGCCGCATTCACAACAAAGAAGTTTATATTGTATCCATTTGCTCTCTGTCCGTTTAAGGTGTAGTTTGTATTGGCTTGAATTTTAAAACCGCGTTTCAAGCGCCATGTAGCACTGAAGAAATAATTTTGAGTAGTATAGGCAACTGTTGTAAATGTGGATAAGGTATTTTTCGGTTGGTTGTAATCTAAGCTGTAACTAACTTCTAACTCCAGAGAATCAGCGGTATATCTAATTTCCAAAGAAGGAGAAAGGCTCAGATTGGTAGCTGTATTTTGTGCAGAATTTAAATAGCTCGAATACTGAGAAATACCTGCCGTAAAGCTCGGAGAAACCATAACTTTTCTACTTAACAAAGGAATTCCTGCACCGATCCACATGCTCGCACTAGCTGTTTTTTTTACGTTCACGCGTTTACTGACTTGACGCCCAATTGCATCTATTGCTGTTGAGTCACCGAAGGCATTTTGAGTTAGATTCGCAAAGGCTCCACTGTATATATAGCGTCCAGTTAATGCATTCCATGAGTTAAAATTCGTGTTTACCTGATGCGAATAATCAGGACGTAGATTCGGATTTCCTGTGCGGATTCGATTCGGATTCGTATTGTCAGGTACTGGAACTAAATCTGAAATGGATGGCTGTCGGGAGTTAGTATTGTAGTTAATACTGAAACGCGTACTTCGCGTAGGATTAAAACGAAAAGTAAATGTTGGGAGTAGATTCGTGAAGTTTTGGTGAATTACAGTATCAGTAACTCTATTTTTGTTGTCAAGGTTGATATTTCGAATTCTTAATCCACCATGAGTAGTAATTTTTTTAGTCTCATACCACAATTGTCCACCTGCTCTGTGCTGCGTCCGCACATTATCAAATGTATTTGAGTAAGTGGCATTAATACTGTCATATCTATTCGTGCTCGATCTAAATTCACGTGTTTCTTTAACTTGGTCTGAATTACCAACGTCATATGTGTATTCGGCTTGAATTTTGAATTTTTTACCGATTGGCTCAAAATAACTCATTCGAACAGAGTTGTCAATTGTAGATTTATTATTAATTTTTTCTTGATTGAAACCCTCCGCAGTTTGATTTGTATCATTGAAAATATTTGTAGAATTCAAGAGTCCATTCGCTTTGTTCTCTCCCATTAGTATATCGTAATTGATAGATAATTGACGACGTGGTTTCATGAAATTACGATTAAATCGCAATTCGTTTTGAAAAGAAATTTCTTTTGCGTTATTCGTATTTGTAACGTTGTTGGAACGAGAAAATAGGTTGTTAGTATTCCTCCATGTCGAATAGTCTAAATTATTTTGAATTCCTTGACTTACGCTAACACTTGGTCTAATCTCTAAGGTAGTTAGAGAATCTAATTTAGTTTTGAATCTCAAGTTGAAATTGTGTGTTTCATTTTGGGATATATATCGGGTAGAATCATCTGAAAAATAAGTTGAATCTTTTATGAAATACTGAGACCGACTCTGACTCAAAGAGTTGTTTTTAGAATTGTAGTAAGAATAATTAAACCCTATATCCGTTCTTTTTTTCTTTCCAAATTTATCTGAGAAATAGATTCCTGCTTTCAGCGTTTGTGGAATACCGGCTTGAGTGCTATTGCTGTTATAGGAAATCTCTCCATCATCTGAAAATACAGTTTTTCCGCCTTCGTTATCCAGACCAAATTTATTAATATCACCAAATCCGAACTGACTCTTTGGTGTATTGGCAGCTAAAACGAAAACAGATACTTTTTGCGTTTTATTGAAATTATTGAGTAGGAGTTCGCCTTCATAGAATTGTGTGAAATCTGAGGCGCCTGAAACTCGCCCAAAATATCCTTTCTTGGCTTCATCTTTTAGCCGTAAATCGAGAATTTGAAGAGTCTCTTCGCCATCGGCTGCGTTCTCTTGCTTCTTCTCATAAACTTGAACTGTTTTTACACCCGAAGCGCCTAAGTTTTTTGTGGCAATTGTGGGGTCGGATCCGAAAAATTCGTCCCCATCCACCAAGACTTGATCTATTTGTTTTCCCTGTGATTTTATTTTTCCATCCTTGTCAACTTCTAATCCAGGTAATCTTTTCAAGAGGTCTTCGACAACAGCATTTTCGGCAACGTGAAAAGAATCAGCTACGTAAACTAAGGTATCGCCGTTGTAGTAGATTGGATTCTTATTGGCATATATAATGACTTCATCTAATTCTTGTGCTTTTGAAGGCATCGAGATTGAAGGAATAATTATTTCTTTATTTCCTTCATGTCCAAAAATATAATAGGTTTTGTCATCAAAACTGGGATGACTGATTATCAAAGCAAAAGTATCAACGTTGAATTTATTAAGTATAAACTTACCATTACTGTCTGTTCTAGTAAAGCCAAGTAGGAGAGAATCCGATACGCGTATTGCAACGGCAACCGCGTTTTTCAAAGGTTTAGTTCCAGTGGTATCGTATACAATTCCTTCAACATACATTTTTTGTCCAAAAGAATAACAGGATATAAACAGGAGGAAAAAAAGTGTTAGAGATTTAATATTATTCATTCATAGTTATTTAGGAAGCAACAATGATAAGGTATTTTAATATTCTATGCACCACAAAAAGTGTTAAAGGCGCAATAATTCGGTGAACGGTTGGTTTTCAAAGGTGAAAGAAATTCCGCTAAAAAAGCTGTTTATTTTTTAATTTCAACACGTGTCAAAACTTGAAATTCTAGCTTTCGTTCATCCACCATTTTTTCAAATTCAACTGATAAGGGTGAATTTACCATTCTAGCTTGATTTGATTTTAAATAATTTGTTGTTTTATCGGCATATTGAACAGCAAGTGCTGAAGCATAACCTGTTTCTCCGGGGCCACCAACTATGAGGTAGTCAATTGGACCATCGGATGCAAAGCCTTGAAAAGTAGTTGAAAAGACTCCTTTTTGGTTCAGTATATTTTCGGCTGTTTCAATTGAACAGGCGTAAGGAGCAATAGTTACAAACTCAATTTTCTCTAAGTCCTCTTCGTAAAGTGTTACCCTTTCTTTTGATGCGAAAGGCTTGCCAGATTTGTCGTAGAAACTGACCCTTTCGAGAAATTTACCGTCTCTCTTTTTCACGTCGATAAACCTTTCTACGGTCATTATTTTTTTTCCTTTTTCAAAATAAAAAAAGCGAACACCGCTGTCTCCTTCCTTACCATTCTTGAATTTCTCTTCTACTTTCACAATTTGTTGCTGTTGATTTAAATAGGCAAAAACCTCTTCGATTGAACCGTCGTTATGCCGGTAAGAGAGACTATTGGCAACGTTTAAATCTTCAGTATTGGTGTTAATGTTGTCAACTTTTCTTTGAAGCGCATTCATCTTAGGAGTACTCTTAGAAGTGGCAGATATCCCGTTGTTACTATTTTCGGTATTGTCTTGACATGACACCAAAACCAAAAGAAAACTTAGAATTGCAATTTTATTAACCATATTACTTTTGTACTATAAGTGAAAACGTTACAAAAGTAACAAGTTAATGTGTGAAGACCATAAAAAGAGTAAAATCACACGGATTGAAACATTTTTTTGTGCTCCTGCGTAAACAATTGAAAAAATACAATTATGACGCTTGCACATTTACATTTGGTTTTGAATCACATGCCAATTCTTGGGACTCTTTTTGGCTTAATTTTACTTTTTTTGGGACTTTCAAGAGGGAATAAAATTCTGCAAAAAGCGGGCTTGGTAACTTTTGTGGTCGTTGCCTTAGTTACCATTCCAGTCTTTTTAACTGGTGAACCTGCTGAACATTTGGTAGAAGATTTTCCCGGTTTTTCTCACGACATGGCTCACGAGCACGAGGAACTAGGTGAAAAAGGTTTAATTATTGCTTTAATTTTAGGTGCGATTTCTGCGTTTCTTGTGTTCTTGTTGAACAGAAATAAAAACCTTAATTACAAGAAGGGAATGTGGGCTGTTTTAGCGCTATCTGTTGTTTCTTTTTTGTTCATGATGCTTATCGGAAACCACGGAGGTAAAATTCGTCGTCCAGAATTAAGAGGTGAGAAGAGCGAAATAGGAAATAATCATTCAGATAAAGATATTTCTGACGAAGATTAACATTTTTTTTACTTCTTATCGAAATAAAATCCCTATCTTTGCAAACGAATTTGAGAACGATTGAGTGTTTAAAATAAAAAATAAGCGATAAAAATATATTGCGGGGTGGAGCAGTTGGTAGCTCGTCGGGCTCATAACCCGAAGGTCA
>JBDNIA010000030.1:0-2708 GCA_041688525.1 Crocinitomicaceae bacterium
AAGAAGGAAATCCTCAATATCAACTAATGGAGTTTTTTCCGGTCCCCAAAAGGTTACTTTGTAAATATCATAGTTCCCTTGACCGCCAGAACGATTAGAAGAAATATAAGCAAATTTACCATTCGCAGTTGATGCAAAGAAGAAATCATCATAAGGTGTATTTATTGGATAGCCCATGTTTTCAGGTTCCGACCATTGTCCTTGAACCTTTCGAGAGACAAAGATATCATAGCCTCCAATCGTATTATTACCGTTTGAAGCGATGTACATTGTTTCTCCGTCAAGATGACAATAAATTGGACCTTCATTGAACTTAGAATTTACAGGTTGCAGCATTGTTGCAGCCATATAATCTTTACGCATTTTGCTTTGCATTGATGAATACATGATTTCTGTTCCGTTCGATCTGTTCTCATTATCTCTAGCAAAATATATCGTATAACCGTCTGGATAATAAGATGCATAGCTATCATTACTTCTACTAGATGAAATCGCTATAGGCATTGATTTAGGTGTTGACCATTCCAAACCATTCAATTCAGATTCAAAAATATCCAGCTGACCATCAACCTCTCGATGGAGAAGCAATTTGGTTCCATCATAACTTAGATTATTCGATATATCGTTCTGTTCCGTGTTTACATTTCCTTTGATTGAATTAGGACGAGCCCATTTGCCATTAAATAAAGAAGAAGTATAAATATCAGCGTCATACAATCCTGCATCATTTGCTTTATTTTTATTAGGTCTATCAGAAGACATTATAAGTTCGCCTCCATCCGTTGAAATACTCGGCGCAAAGTCGTTGAAAGGTGTATTTAATTCTGGAATATTGTCTACCCATGCGCGGATGGGACTGCCCATTAAGTCTCGAGCAGTTTTGCATTCGCTTTTTCTTTGACTCACAAATTTCGAGAAATTATCTGCTTTTTTATAACTATTTTCAAATCTCTGGTAAGATTTTGTTGCATCTTCAAACTTGCCCTCGAGTTGCTGAGCGTAACCTAAATAATAAGGTATGAAAGGGTCGCATTCGGGATCTAATTCATTTGCTTTCTTTAAAAAAGCTATGCACTTATTAGGATCTGTTCCGTTGGCGAAACAAGCACCAATCTTAAAATTCAGAGTAGCACTGTTCGGATTGAATTTTTGAGCAAGCGAATAATGTCTTATTGCCATTTCATAATTTATCCCCAAAGGTTTCACTTCAAATAAAGCTTCGTTTGCCAATTTATAAAAAACATCACCTTTGTCAAGTTCTTCAGAAGCTTTTTTATAGCCTTCTTTATCAGATTTAAAATTAGATGATTTAAATTCAATGTTTTGTGCGTTTCCAAATAAGTTAATACTTACTATGGAGAGTGTAATTAGTATATATTTCATCTTATTTTCCTTAGTCATTGCAATTTCCTGAATAATATTGTTTCCCTATTGTACTTCCCAACTCTCTTGCTTTGTACCAGTCTTCGCATGCCGCGTTTTGATCTCGTAGCATTTCTAAAGCCATTCCTCGATTGATGTATGCATTTACATATTTTTCATCAAATTTTATTGCTTTATCGGCATATTGAAAGGCTTTTGTGTAATCTTTTATCTTAAAATACACAGCTGACAGATTGCAATTAGCTGGTGAATAATCCGGTTTGATGTTTAGGGCTTTCATAAAATCTCTTTCCGCGTCGTCTAACTTTCCTTGTTCTAATAAAGTTGCACCTCGATTGTTATAGGCCAAATAATATTTGTCGTCAATAGAAATAGCTCGATTGAAAGCTGCAATTGCGCCAATATAATCTTTCGCTTTCTTTTTAGTAGTTCCTAAATTGTTCAATACAAAAATCAATTTTGGATTTTTTCTTAAAGCAGTTTCATATTCCACTATTGCTTTTGGATATTGTTCGAGCATTCTGTAGCAGCTCCCTCTATCGTTGTAAGCAAAAGCGAAATCTTCATCTAAATCTATCGTTTTGGTGAAATTAGCAATGGCTCCCGTATAATCTTGTTGCAGAAACTTTAATGTCGCATAGTTATAATAAACCTTTGGACTTTTAGAATCAAGTTGTATAGATTTTTCATAATCCTTTTCTGAATTCAAATAGTCGTTTAATCCTTGGAATGAACGACCTCTTTGAAAATAGGCTTTTGAATAATCGGGGTCAATTTCCAATAATTTAGTTAAGGTATTCGTTGCATCGTTGAATTTCTCCAATTCATTCTCAGCGACAGCTTTGTTGTAATAAGCTGCCGTAAAATTTGGATCAACACTTATTGATTTTGAAAAATCTTTCAATGCACCAGTGTAATCTTTATTGGAGAATTTCTGAATCCCGCTATTGTACGCCTCTTGTGATTCAGCAATGGAAGCATTTAATTCATTCAGGCCAGCAATTGAGTCTTTGTAGTCTTTCTCAGCAAGTGTAAGTTCCTCTTGCGCTTTTGCTGAATAGCAAGAGAAAAGTGCCAAGCAGCATAAAGTCAATATTTTTTTCATGTTATCGGTTTTATTACAACCCACCAAAATACAAAGTTTATAACTAAATGTCCTTTCTAAGTTATCAACAGCTTCTATTTGATGACTAGAACCTTTTAGACCAGACATTTTGATTATTTTTGTTTAGCAAACAAATTAAAATAATGTCAAAAGATATATATATAGTAGACGGAATTCGAACACCAATAGGGAATTTCGGAGGAACATTATCGAACGTTCG
>JBDNIA010000238.1:0-2598 GCA_041688525.1 Crocinitomicaceae bacterium
ATCACACAAGCCGGGTATTGATAAAATTTATGCCGCGGAAACTGTTGGAGATACTGCTTTTGTTTTGGCAGGTACTGTTTGGAATGAGGATTCACTTGCCCAGAAGGCTTTTCTTGGAATGTACAGATATGACAAATCAATAATCTGGGAAAAAGAATATGGAATAACTGGAGACTTTGAAATCAAGGATATAGAACTATGGAATAATGTTCTATATTGCGTTGGAAATAGAATTCTAATAGCAGATTCGTTACATGATGAATATGTCTTGCGAGTCAATTTATTAGGAGATACTCTTACTTCTTACTCCTATTTAGGAAGTAGTGACAAATCGATGAATAAACTTGTGAAATACGGGAACACGAATAATTTTTATATTTCCATTTCTTTTATTGACCAATATTCGTATGGATCAGGCGACGATATTTTTATTGCGAAATATACTGACTTTTTTGCTTACGATTACAGTGGAGTTCAATTCAAAGCGAACGGTCAAGACGATGTTGGTGATTTGATAAAAACGATTGACGGCGGAGCTATTTTAGTTGGGACTAATAGATCATTAGGAAATGGGAACGCAAATGTTTTTATATTAAAGATTGGCTTGAACAATAGCTATCCAAATACGACTTCAATTCCAATAGTAAATTCTCTCGTCCAAATAGAAGAAAAGGAAATTGTCATTGGGAACAATAAAATTTACCCCAATCCAACAAAAGGTATCTTAAAAGTCATTGAAAATTTACCAGAAGGGGAGCTTAGAGTGATAAACACTTTAGGTCAATTGAAAAAATCTCTTCTTATTTCTAATGATACTGATACAATAGACATTTCAGATCTTGAAAGTGGTTTTTATCACTTTCAACTGGTGTTGAAAAACGGTGAATGCTATTTTCTAGGGAAAATATCGAAACAGCAATGATTTTACCACTCATGCGCTTCAGGTAACATCCATTTCCCTTGCACTTTTAGTGTTTGTTCAATAACATCTCGTACGCATCCTTTCCCTCCATTAAAGGGTGAAATATATTTAGAAATATTTTTAATTTCCACTACAGCATCTTGAGGAGCAGCAGACAATCCGATTAATTCCATTAAGGCATAATCAGGGATATCATCTCCCATGTAGCAACATTTTTTTTCATCGAGATTGTATTTCAATTTTAGCTCATTGAAGACCTTCACTTTGTTACTTGAATTTAAGATAACTTCAGTTACACCAAGGCCTTCTAATCTCATTTTTACCTCTTCAGAATTTCCCCCGGTAACAATAAAAATCTGATAGCCCAATTTCGCAGCATATTGAATGGCGTAGCTATCTTTTGAACTCATGGTTCTAATAACTTCTCCAGAATGTAAGATTACTGTTCCGTCCGTCAATACACCATCCACATCGAATAGAAATGTAGTAATCTTATTCAATGTTATTTTATAGTTTTCTTGTGTCATTTTTTATGTTGTTTTTGAATGCTATTAGAGAGAAGAGAATAAATTTTACGCGTTTCATCGTCTAACATTTCTAAATGTTTGATTATTGTTGTTTGGTCGTCTCTCTTTGCGGGTCCAGTTTGGGCGTCAAATGGCAATTCCGATTGAAGTTTTTTTGCGGTTTCCAATATCAACGGTTTAAAAAATTCCCATTCTAGTGATTTGCTTTTTAAGAATTGTTGCGCTAAAAAATCGATATGATTTGTAAAATTATTTACAAAAACACCTGCCAGATGTAAATTCTTTCTATCAATTGAGTTTGCGAATATAACTTTTCGGCTAAGCTTCCATGCCAGGTCAAATATAGCCTGTGCAAACGGTTCATTCGTCGCTTCAATAAAGAAAGGAACTTCGAATAAATCGACATGCCGAGCTTTCGAAAAGGTTTGAAGCGGGTAGAGCACCCCGAGATTTTTACGCTGCGTTATTTCGTTCAGTCCGACGGAACCACTGGTGTAAATCACGGATTGGTCAGGATCTATCTGATCAACAACTTTCAAAATCTCATCATCACTAATACAGATAAGGACGATGTCGGAAGGAATTAAATCCTTTAATTCCTCAGCATGGAAAACAAAAAGTTCATCGGCTAATTCTTGGGCTGAATTTTTATTGCGACTATAAATAGCATTAATTTTCACCAATCCTGAGAAGGCTTTGCCCAGATGATAAGCAACATTTCCAGAACCAATAATTGAAATGCTTTTTATTTCGCTAGACATCTTTCAAATTCAACTATTTACCGTGACATTGTTTGTATTTCTTGCCGCTACCGCAAGGACAAGGTTCATTTCTACCCGTTTTCGCTTCAGCTACGACTGGCTGTTGCTTCTCGCGCTGTTGCATTGAGTTTTGCATAGCTTGATCGTAACCTTGGCTTCCTTCAAATTGTGGAATTTGAGCAGAGTTTGAAGTGTTTTGACTCGCTAATTGCGCTCTGTCATAATTGTTTTGAGACTGAATTTCGTTGTTTGTGCTTTCAATTTCTGTTCCGATAGGAATATCCATTCTTACCAAAGCCTCTACAGTTTCACGATTCAAACGACTAACCATTGTTTTAAATAATTCAAATGACTCGAGTTTGTAGACCAATAATGGGTCTTTTTGTTC
>JBDNIA010000239.1:0-1930 GCA_041688525.1 Crocinitomicaceae bacterium
GCCGAACTAATCAAACAAGAAGATCAATTTGGATTCAGTATGGCTATGAGCCACGATGCAAAAATTTTAGTAGTTGGAGCACCAAACAGTGATGGACAGTATTTTGCAAACTATAGAGGGGTTTGGAGAGATGATGTCGAATATGTAGAAGGTGAAGTGGTAAAATATGCTGATCCTACTACATCAGATTTAGATCAATATTACAGATTAGGCGACGTTGAGCTTGGAGTTGATTCAACTTACAGAAGTGTTAATGAAGATCCGTCGGATAGTGCAAATTGGCAAGTTGTAGGCGACAGCACTACTACCGCGTCAGGCAAAATTTATGTTTATAAAAAGACAAGTTATGATCTGTATGAATTAACTCAGATGATCAATGCTGGATCTATATCGTCATTCAGTGACATTGATGCTAGTCTTGTAGTCAGCACTGGCGACCAGTTTGGATTTAGTATGGACATAACAGCAACTGGCAACACGCTGGTTGTTTCAAGTCCTAAAGCTGATATTAACTATCAAAATCAAGGATCAGTGTACGTAATGAGTCTTGATTCTGCAACTACAGAATTTAGAGTACAACAAAAATTAGAAAGTTTTGAATTATATCCTGCTGAATGTTTCGGATACGGCGTATCTATTAGTCCAGATGGCGCCAAGGTAGCAGTGGGTGCGAGGAATGCCTATACCACATATGGTGTAAATTTTGATATGTTATTAGGTACTACATTTGATCAAGCTAGAACTTCTTTCTATGCTGATCAAGGATATACCGGCGGTGTTTATGTATTTGATAAAAAAGATCAAGTATTTTTCTTAACTGAAAAATTAGAAGATGTATTTTCTCCAAACGAAAGTTTTGGATATAGTGTCGACTGTGTAGGATCAGTAATTGTTGTAGGATCTCCTTTCTATCGTCCACCGCAAATACAGGCACCGGGAGTATTTGCTTTTGAAGGACCGTATGTTGGAAATGTACGATTGTTTAAAAAGGCAGCTGATATTGATTCTTGGTCAATTACAGCTCAACAGCAGCCTGTTGTTGATCTACGAACAATCAAGAGTATTCAGCTATATGACAATGTTAACAATATCAAAATTCAAGATATTGATTATGTAGATCCAGCAAAAGGAAAAGTTCTTAATATTGCAGAACAGGAAATTAAATTTAAGACTGCATACGATCCTGCTGTCTACACCATTGGTTCGGAAGAAGCAGTAGTTGATCCAATCGTCAATTGGTTAGAAAAGAATGTAGGACAGCTATGGTGGAACACCGGTACGTCAAAATGGATCCATGCTGAACAAGGAGACCTAGCATATCGATTAGGAAATTGGAATCAATTGGCCCAAGGAGGATCAGTAGACGTATACGAGTGGATAGAAACTGTTCTACTTCCGAGCGAATGGGCAACTATTGCAGATACAAACGAAGGTCTAGCTCAAGGAATTTCAGGACAGCCTTTGTATCCTAATGACGATACCTATAGCATTAAACAATTGTTTAGTACCGCTACCGGAACAGTGACCCAAACATTATACTACTACTGGGTTAAAAATAAAGCAGTAACTCCTTCTAACATGCCCGGCAGAAATAGATCTGCAGCAGAAGTTGCAACCTTAATTGCATCACCTGCAGGTACCGGCACTGCATTTATAGCCTTAGTTGCAAGCGATAAATTTTTAGCATACAACTTTGATTCTATTATTAGATCAAGCACTGCATTATTAAACTTTAAATATAAAACTGATATCACTAATTCTATTCCTGTACACAGCGAATATCAGTTGTTGTCTGAAGGAGTTGCTTCTAGTTTGCCAACAAAGAAATTAGAAGATAAATGGATTGACAGTTTGATAGGCTACGATGCGGTCGGAAACAGAGTACCCGCCAGTAACTTACCAGCAAAACAAAAATATGGCGTATCATTTA
>JBDNIA010000240.1:0-18956 GCA_041688525.1 Crocinitomicaceae bacterium
ATGAAGTAATTATTCCTGAACCATTTTATGCCAACTACAATGCATTTGCTATAACTGCAGGCTTGACAGTTGTTCCCGTTTCTTCAAGTATAGAATCTGGTTTTGCCTTACCTCCTATTTCTGAATTTGAAGATAAAATAACGGATAAAACGAAGGCGATTATTATCTGTAACCCCGGTAATCCTACAGGATATTTGTATTCTAAAGAAGAACTTTTGAAATTAAAATCAATTGTTCAAAAGCATGATTTGTTCTTGTTTGCTGATGAAGTATACCGTGAATTCTGCTACGATGGCGCAGTTCCAATGTCAGTAATGAACTTAGAGGGAATAGAGCAAAATGTAGTCATGATTGATTCCGTTTCCAAGCGTTTCTCAATGTGCGGAGCGCGCATAGGTTGTTTGATTTCGAAAAATAAAGATGTAATGGGTGCCGTGATGAAATTTGCACAAGCTCGATTATCTCCGCCAACAATTGATCAATACGCTGCTGAAGCAGCATTAAATGCTCCGCAAAGTTATTTTGACGATGTGGCAGCTGAGTACGTACAAAGAAGAAATCTATTGGTTGACGGCCTAAATAATATTCCTGGTGTATTCTGTCCAATGCCGAAAGGTGCTTTTTATTGTGTGGCTAAATTCCCCGTTGACGATGCTGAAAATTTCTGCCAATGGTTGCTTGAAGAATTCAGCTACAAGGGTGCTACTGTTATGATGGCTCCCGCATCTGGCTTCTATTCTTCGCCCGGTGCTGGCAAGCAAGAAGTACGCCTAGCTTATGTATTGCAACAATCTTCGTTAATTGCTGCAGTAGAATGCTTGAAAGAAGCTTTAAAAGTTTATCCTGGACGCGTGAAAGCGGAAATTGAAGCGGAAGCTGAGATAAGTTGATAATTGACATTGTATAATAAAAAAGGCGTTTTCGATGAAAACGCCTTTTTTATGTTTTGAAAAATGATATTTTCTTAATTCTTAAAAAAACTCAAGCTTTGTGCCAATGTTTCTTTTAAACGCGTTCTATCAACAATGTAATCTAGGAAACCGTGTTCCAAAACGAATTCAGCTGTTTGGAATCCTTCTGGCAAATCTCTACCTATTGTTTCTTTTACTATACGTGGACCAGCAAAGCCAATTAGCGCTTCCGGTTCCGCAACGTTAAGATCTCCTAACATCGCGAAAGATGCTGTAACGCCACCTGTTGTAGGATCTGTTAAGAATGAAATATAAGGTAATCCCGCTTCTGCTAATTGACCCAATTTTCCTGAAATTTTAGCCATTTGCATTAATGAGTAGCCCGCTTCCATCATTCGTGCTCCGCCAGATTTTGAAACTATCATAAACGGAGCTTTGATTTTAATAGCATGATCAATAGCTCTTGCTACTTTTTCACCCATTACGGAACCCATTGAACCACCAATGAAAGAGAAGTCCATACAGGCAACAACGAAATTCTCACCGTCCATTTTACCAACAGACGTTCGAATAGCATCCGTTAAACCAGTTGCTTTTTGTGTGTTTTTAATACGATCAGTATATTTTTTTGTATCCGTAAAATTCAAAGGGTCAGCAGAACTCAATTTAGCGTCCAATTCTTTGTACTTATGATTATCAAAAAGAATGCTAAAATATTCCTCAGACCCAATACGTTCGTGGTTGTTGCAACGATCACAAACCCAATTGTTCTTTACTAAATCTTCAGCCGTAAAAAGTGTTTTACAATTGCTACACTTTTGCCACAAGCCTTCTGGTGTCTCTTTTTTCTCTTTTGTTGAGGTTGTAATTCCCTCTTTTCTTCTTTGAAACCAACTCATAGTATTTTCTTTACAATATTAATTATAGTGTATTAACGTTGTTCAAGTCAGCAAATGCTTTCTCCAAACGAGAGATTAACGTTAACTCACCTTCTCTCATCCATTTTCGTGGATCATAGTACTTTTTATTCGGTTGATCGTCTCCCTCTGGATTCCCTATCTGTGTTTTTAGGTAATCGATATTTTTCGTGATATAGTCGCGTGCACCTTCCGTAAACGCAAATTGCATATCGGTATCAATATTCATTTTTATCACTCCGTACCCTATTGCTTCGCGAATTTCTTCCAATGTCGATCCTGAACCTCCATGAAAAACAAAATTAATTGGGTTGTGAGCTAAGTCATATTTCTTCTGAATAAAATCTTGCGAATTCAACAAGATTTTCGGCGTTAATTTCACATTTCCTGGCTTGTAAACGCCGTGTACATTGCCGAAATCAGCTGCAATGGTAAAGCGAGGTGAAATTTTCATCAACTCTTCGTAAGCATAAGCAACTTCCTCAGGCTGTGTGTACAGTTTAGAAACATCAACATCAGAATTATCTACACCATCTTCTTCTCCACCTGTGATACCCAACTCTATTTCTAAAGTCATGTTCATTTTAGCCATGCGCGACAAATAGGTCTTGCACAACTCGATGTTTTCTTCAATTGGTTCTTCAGAAAAGTCCAACATGTGCGAACTGTACAAAGGTTTTCCGTATTGTTTGAAGTGCTCTTCTCCAGCATCCAATAATCCGTCTATCCAAGGTAAAAGATTTTTCGCGCAATGATCCGTATGTAAAATTACTGTTGCACCATAAAGCTCTGCCATTCTGTGAATGTGATTTGCCCCTGAAATAGAACCCGCAATTGCCGCCTTTTCGTCAGCATTACTTAGACTTTTTCCAGCGAAAAATAACCCTCCTCCATTCGAAAACTGAATGATAACAGGTGAATTTATTTTAGCCGCCGCTTCCAAAACAGCATTTACAGTACTTGAACTTGTGACATTTACAGCTGGTAAAGCAAAGCCTTTTTCCTTCGCATAACGAAATATTTCTTGAACTTCATCTCCTGTTGCTACCCCTGGTTTGATGTTGTGTGCCATTGTTTTTGCTAAAAATATAAGAAGGCAAAGGTAATTAATAATATCAACAAAACGTAGGAGGAAATGCTGAATTAAATTGAGTAAAATAAGCTGAATTGGATTTTACAAAAAACTAGTTGAGTTCGAATTATTTTATTTGTTGAAAATTATTTCTTACCTTGATGTAGGAAATTTTTAAACAATGAAAAATCTTACAATCATTTTACTTTTGTTAACAAGCCATGCCCAAAGCCAAACTTGGCAAACCTATTCTATCACGAACTTCAGCAATATTCCTAATCTAAAATGGGAGAATGGTAATCCTTACACTGCAAAAAAACAACATTTCAAAATCAATCATTTTGATAACTCAATTTGGGGTGTTTCAAATAAGCACGTTATGCGAATTGATAATAATGGTGACTTTAAACTTTGGAATGATACAAATACCAATGTTTTTCAATCTGGCGATGAATATACTGACATTGCATTTATGCCAAACAAAACTTTTTTAGTCTCAAATTTTACAGGCCTTTATGATTTTAACGGTCTTACTTGGGGACTTACAAGTGGAATGATTGATGGTTTGAATTTACATACTGACGAAGACACTTTATGGCTATCGCGATTAAATGGAAATTATGCTAAATATTATAATTCAATGATGACATTTGGATCTATTCCAGTAAGACGCTCTGTTTCTAAAGCTGGTGAAACATATATGTCAACGAGTGTTGTGAACGGTGGACTACTCAAGTTGAACGAACCTTCATATTCTATTTATAATTCAAGTTCCAATCCATATTATTTAGATAACCAAAACTATGACTTCAAATTTTCTGCCTACTCTGACACTTTTTTCACTTCAGGAGACAGAGGTATATCAATAGCAGTTAATGGTGTTTTTATAGATACAATAACCAAACACAACACGGTCAATATGCCTGACTTGTCCATTATCGAATTTGAATTTGACAATCAAAGCAATATATGGGCATTGTTTGCACAACCAGCAAATGGCGCAATTATGTATCCTCCTCAAAAATTAGGTTATCTGAATCGAACAACTAATATTTGGTCACAAATATATGATGGAAGTAATTCACCAATAAATTATACGCGTGCCACTATTGAATTGGATACCAACGGAAATTTATGGGTGGCTAGTTATGGTTTTTTGCATGTACTTAATATTGGGACAATCCCAGCATGGCTCGGAAATGAAGAGGTGAAAAATAACGGAACTTTTGTAAACATTTACCCAAACCCGAGTTCAGGAAAAATAAACCTTTCATCCAACATTTCAATTGGAGAAATAATAGTTTTTGATGCACTTGGCAAAGAAGTTCTTAAAAGTACCTCAATCGATGAAATCATCTTGCCAAAGGGTTTATTTATCGTTCAAGTTATATCAGAAAGCGGCGAGATTTATAGGGAAACGGTGGTTGTTGAGTAAAGGCATTTATACCATTTAACAGCTGAACTTGACTAGACAACAATCGTTGTAATATAAGAAGCATTGAAGTAGTTTTTGTTTATTCTACGTTATGTGCAATAAGCCTAAATAACACAACTTTTCTTAACTTTGTTTATAGCAAAATTTTCAATGAGTTATTTAGACGAATTAAACGAGAGCCAGATTGTGGCTGTAAAAAGCATTGAAAGTCCAACAATGGTTATCGCCGGTGCTGGATCTGGAAAAACTAGAGTCCTAACCTATCGCATTGCGTATATGATGGAACAAGGAATTGATCCATTCAATATTATGGCCTTGACATTTACCAATAAAGCCGCACGTGAAATGACAGAGCGTATTGGACATATTGTTGGTTCATCTGAGGCAAAAAGCATAACAATGGGAACATTTCACTCGGTTTTCTCAAGAATTTTACGCTACAATGCCGATCGTTTAGGTTACCCATCAAACTTTACAATTTACGATACCCAAGACTCAAAAAGCTTGATTAAACAAGTTTGTAAAGATCTGAATCTTGATGATAAACTTTACAAAGCAAGTAATGTCTTCGGTCGTATTTCTTCTGCTAAAAACAATTTGATTTCACCTGAAGCTTATGCACAGAATCCAGAGATCTTAGCGGAAGATAAGATATCGAAAAGACCAGAAATGGCAACCGTCTATAAAAATTATGCATTGCGTTGTTTCAAAGCTGGCGCTATGGATTTTGATGATTTATTGTATCAAACGAACGTGTTACTGCGTGATTTTCCAGATGTTTTAACTTACTACCAACAAAAGTTTAAATACATTTTGGTGGATGAATATCAGGATACGAACTATGCGCAGTACCTCATCGTAAAGAAATTAGCGGCTGTTTATGAAAATATTTGTGTGGTTGGTGACGATGCACAAAGTATTTACTCGTTTCGTGGAGCAAACATTCAAAATATTTTAAACTTCAAGAAAGATTATCCTGATTTCAAGCTCTATAAATTAGAACAAAACTACCGATCAACGAAAACAATTGTTGAAGCGGCAAACAGTGTGATCAAACGTAATCAAGACCAAATTGAAAAGAAAGTTTGGACAGACAACGTCGAAGGAAATAAAATAAAGGTCATTCGAACGCTAACCGACAACGAAGAAGGGAAAGTGGTTGTAAACAGAATTTACGACACCAAACAAGGCGAAGGTTTGATGTACAGCGATTTCGCGATTTTATATCGGACAAATAAACAATCGAGAGCATTTGAGGAAGCCTTGCGGAAACTGAATATGCCTTATAAAATCTTCGGCGGACTTTCATTTTATCAGCGAAAAGAAATCAAGGATATTCTCTCCTATTTCCGTTTGGTAACAAATCCAAATGACGAAGAAGCGTTGAAAAGAATCATTAATTATCCGCTCAGAGGAATTGGAAAAACGAGCATCGAAAAAATTCTCATTGCTGCCAATATGTGCGACGTAAGCATGTGGGACGTGATTAGTAATTTCCACCAATACCCTATAGATATTAATTCCGGAGCGAAAAATAAAATTTCGGATTTCGTCACTATGATAGCCAGTTTTACAGCACAATTGCAGAAATTGAATGCCTACGAATTGGCTAGAGAAATTGCAAAATCATCTGGAATTTTGAAAGAACTTTTCGCAGATAAAGACAAAGGTGTTGAAGAAGTTGAACGTTACCAAAATATCGAGCAATTGATTAGTGGTATCAAAGAATTTACCATTGCGAATAACGAGTCTGGAGATGTTTATTTGCCTGATTTCTTAATGGATGTTGCTTTGCTTACCGATGCGGACACTAAAACGGACGACGATAAAAATTATGTCACCTTGATGACTATACACTCAAGTAAAGGTTTGGAGTTTCCGCATGTGTTCTTGGTTGGAATGGAGGAAAATCTTTTCCCTTCGCAAATGGTTTTGAACACACGCTCTGAATTGGAAGAAGAGCGACGTTTGTTTTACGTAGCTATAACTAGAGCCAAAGATACTTGTTCCTTATCCTACGCTACTTCACGATTTGTTTGGGGAAACCTCACTTCATCCGAACCCAGTCGATTTATCAGTGAAATTGATCCTGCTTTTTTGGAGATCGAAAATACACCTCGACCAGGAGGAAGAAGTCTTAGCGGAGGTTCATCATTTGACAGGCCTTATTCTGGAGGATTAAACAAATCTGTTTCTGGAGTTGGAAGTTTAAGCAACTTTAAGTCTGTTTCTAGCCAAGCGCCAACACCGAGCTCCTCAAAGGGTTCTTCTAATTTAGAATTAAAAGTTGGCTACATGGTTCAACACGACCGTTTCGGTAAAGGAAAAGTGACGCAAATGGTAGGTGAAGGAAATGATAAAAAAGCGACGATTTTCTTTCCACATCATGGCGCTAAGACTGTTTTATTACGTTTTGCAAATCTAACCGTACTTGAGGACTAACTAGAACGGATAACCAATACCAAAATGTAATTGTGGATTAAAAGGTTTCGGAATTCGTCCTTGAGAGTAAAGACTTTGCAGTAAATCGGAACCAAATTTATTTAATAATTCATCGTTTAATGCATCGCGTGATTGCCATATCCAACGCGAATCTTTCGGCACACTTACGTTGTTTAAAGGAATTCCCAAATCTAAACGAATAATGAAAAAGTCCAAATCTAATCGCAAACCGACACCTACAGAATAAGCAATTTCGTTGTAGAAGTTGGTCGAAATTTGACTCCCTACTCTGTTCTCATCATTTTTATATGTCCAAATATTTCCAGCATCTGCAAACGCTGCTGCTTTTAAAGCTGGACCTAACGAAAATCTATATTCGGCCGATAAACCGAGCCTTATGTCACCAATTTGTGTTTGTGTTCTATTGGTATCCAACATATATTTGTACGATCCTGGGCCTAGAGATCGGGCTCTCCAACCGCGATTATCATTCGATCCACCTGCGAAAAAACTGTAATCGAAAGGCAAGGATGTTTGTTTGTTGCCATTTGGAATTCCTCCTCCTGCTAGAGCCCGAAAGTGAATACTCGATTTTTTGTTAATAGGTCTTGAAACGACAAAATCATTGTCTAAACGCAAAAACTGGGAATACGGAATTCCCAATAACAAATAGCGACCTACAGAATCTATTGTTTGTCGGTTTTTGAATAGACTCACAAAATTCCCAGCTGGGTCAAAAGAAGCGGTGTAATAAACTTGATTCTTTGTCTTCTTGCTGTCTTTTTCTTTGTTGTAGTATTCAAACACAAATTTCCAATCTTGCCAAATCAACTGATCAGAATAAGAGTTTCTTAGAAATAAATCATTGAGCGAGTTTATCCTTGCCTCAAATTGCGGCGCTTTTACAATATTCACAAACTTGATTACGGATAATCCTGGAAATCCAAACTGAAAATTCTGAGTTTTATCTGGATACATTTTCCACAAATAATTTGCCTGAAATGTATTTCTTGTGTACTCCTCTCGTTTTTGAAAATTATAAGCCACTGACATTACCGTTCTTGGTCTGTGACGTTTGGAGAGTGCCGTGAGTTTCGAAGGGAAAAGTCCAGGAATATCAAATACAATATTCGGACCTAATTCCAAGGTATTGAAGCTTCGACCTATATTTTGAATTTGTGTATTGGCCGCATTATCATCGAAGACCAATGGTTGTGATTCGAAACCACCTGTAAGCGATATTTTTATTTTCTCTGCTCCACCAAACCAATTCTTGTTTACGTAATTCACAGAAGCCGAGACGCCGAAATAACCGTTAGAATTCGATGCTCGCGGTTGAAACCCGAAACTCTGTTTTTTTGCAGGAATAAGATAATAGTGAATATCTATGAGATTGGTGCCTGTAATTTCAACTAACTTTGGTTTAATAGATTGAAAGAGTCCCAACTGAACAAGTCGCGTATAGCTTCGGTCAACATAATATTCTTTGTACCAATTGTCCTGCTCCAAATAATTTTGACTCTCTATTACGCCTGGACTCACAAATAATTTCTCGTTATACAAGAAGGTCGCCACTCTATTTTTGTCTATTTCACCCGTCTTTTTATCGATTATTTTGTTGTACAAAAGGGTATCTAGATCTTGTAAAAACTGATCTTCTGTCAAATTCAAACCGAGGCTTTCCATTGTATCTTTGAAGTTTCCTTTGAAATACGATGTGTCGCTAATGTGAAAGTAAACTTTGCGAATTCGTGTTGATTGGTGTGGCACTGAGATGACACTATCCGGGTTCGAAGGATCTATGATCAAGCGATTCGAGAAATTTATACCGAGTGTGACTTTTTTAGTAATATTGTTCGTATCGGCGATATAAGAAATTTGAGAAGGGCTAAATCCGAAATAAGATTCATTTCTAAACTTTTTTGCGACATCGCTTCTATAATCATCTAAATAATCTCTATCAAATGGCATTCCGACAATATTATCGATTTCTCCAGATTTAACGTAAGCTTTGTAATTAGGGGAAATTGACTCATTTTCAGATTTTACGTATATAGAGTCAATAATAAATCTTTCACCTGTGGACAGATAATATTTAATTACCGCTTTCTTCGATCTCGGATGAAAAATTACCTCTCCAGAATTGGATCCAAAGTAATATCCTTTCTTCTTTAAATAATTACCATGTTGTTCGCGTGTTTTTGCAAAAGCTATCGAATCAAAAATCACCGGTGGCTCGCCATATTTGTATTTTAACCATTCACGAAGAAAGAGCTTTGGTTCAAGTGTGTCTTTTAAAGGAATTTTTTTTCGCGTGTACAGATCGTTTCCATTTCTAGTCGCTCTAGCTATCCGCTTGTTATTAATTCGATTCTGACGTTTTATTCGCTTTCTATTCTTGTCGTCGATATCCTCATTTTTTCTAATTCGCTTTTCAGCTACCTTTATGCTGTCAACTAAATTAAATGCACGAAGTTTTAATTTCAGTCCTAAAGTTTTGAAATTAGCCTGCTGTTTTATTATATTTTCTATTTGATCTTCGTCTAATTTATCTCCACTAACGTGAATTACATTTTTTTTGACCAAATACTTTCCTTCCGAAACATGTTTGGTTTGACGACAAGAAAAAATTCCAATCGTGAAAATTAAGAGAATATATGTAGATTTGAAGTGCGTCACAAACGTATTTTACAACGACAAAAATAACAAATAAGTCCTGTGGAAAGAATTTCCAAAAATAAGATCAAATATCTTCGCTCCTTGCGCCAAAAAAAAATGCGCGAGCAAGAGCACTGTTTTTTAATAGAAGGTGAAAAAATGGTCCTCGAAGTATTGAGAGAATTCCCGTCGATAGTCAAGGAAGTATACCTAGAAAAAAATACTGACCTCAACATAAACTTTCCACATATATTTGAAATAAACGCGACAGAATCGGAGCAAATTTCAGGTTTTAAAACACCAAATAAATGTTTGGCACTTATTTCTATCCCAATAATTGAACCAAAAACACAGGATTTAACTTTGGTACTAGACCAAGTTCAAGACCCCGGAAACATGGGGACAATAATCCGCTTAGCCGACTGGTTTGGCTTGACAAAAATTATTGCTTCAAAAGACACTGTAGATTGCTTCAATCCAAAAGTTATTCAAGCAAGTATGGGTTCCATTTTTCGCGTTCAAGTTAGTTATTGTGATATAAACGACTATCTCTCGAATACGGACTTACCAATTTACGGAGCACTTTTAGATGGGGAAAATGTGTACAAGACAGGTTTACCGCAAGAAGCAATTTTAATAATGGGAAATGAAGGTAATGGCCTTTCTGAATCGGTTCAAAACCTTGTCACTCACAAATTGACTATTCCAAAATTCGGTCAGGCTGAAAGCTTAAATGTTTCAACTGCAACTGGTATTTTACTATCTGAATTCTCTAGACACAGATAAGCTTCCCCCCCAATATATGAACTGATGCGTTCTTGCTATTAGAAACACTAACACGAATAGTTATGAAATTAAATCTTAAAATAAAAATTATTGGTCTTGCTTTAATCGCATTGACTGCTTGTAAAAAAGAAACCGCACCTCACATTGATGTCCTTCAACCCGGCACAAATAATTCGGGAACAGCTTCTGGCGCAGATTTGAAAGCATTTTTCAATTCAAATTTGGCCAATGCAGAACAATCGTTCACGATTGACGCTGTAAATCCGTCATTAATTACTGGAAATCAAGGAACAACAATTCAATTCAACCCAAATTCATTTGAAACAATGTCGGGTCAAAACGTTGTTGGAAATGTGCAAATTAAACTACTTGAAATTTTCTCTAAGGAGCAAATGATTCTGCTAAACAAACCTACGATGGCGAATAATCCAGCAGGTGGTTTGGCTCCGCTTATTTCAGGTGGTGAAACTAGAATTACAGCAATACAAAATGGTCAGACTTTGCGTTTAAAGCCGGGTATGGATTACGCTTTGAGTGTCCCAGCTCCTAACGGTGTTGAACCAAATATGGGCTTGTTTTATGGTGAAAACGGCAACGACACGTTGATATGGACATTAGCAGATTCAGCTAATTTTAATATGCAAGGAAATAACTATTTTCCTTTCCCAACTGCATTAAGCTGGATTAATTGTGACTATTTCTATAACAATCCCAACCCAAAAACGACAGTTCAAGTTCAAATGCCTACTGGTTTAAATGGAACAAATAGCGCCATTTTTATTTCTTTCGATGGATTAAATTCCTTGGCTCAGTTGTATAATTTCTCAGGAGGTGTTTTCACAAGTAGTCCAAATTATCAACTGCCAATTGGTTTGCCTGTTCACTTTATTGCATTAGCGATAATAAACGGAAATCCGCACGCTTCGATTGTCTCTTCGACAATAACGAGTAATCATTTAGAAATCATGCCAACCTTAACACAAATGACAACTGCGCAATTATCAACAGCACTGGCCAACCTGCCATAGAAACAGTAACGATTAACCTACTAAACAAAAAAGCGAGATATCAACCTATCTCGCTTTTTTGTTTTTGTATTTTTTTTACAGCATAAAAGCGTACATCAAGATATTCGCCCCCATTTGAAGTGCTTGTTTTCGTTTTTCAGGTGAATCATTGTGCACTTGTGGATCTTCCCAACCGTCGCCTAAATCGGTTTGGTAAGTGTAGAGACATATTATACGACCATTTTCGATTATTGCAAAAGCCTGAGGTCGGAAGTCGTCATGTTCATGGATTTTAGGCAAACCATTAAAATCAAACTTCTGATGGAATATTGAATGATTAAGTGGTAACTCTACGAGTTCTTTATTCGGAAATAGCTTTTTCAACTCGACGCGAATAAATTCGTCCATGCCGTAATTATCATCAATGTGCAAAAATCCACCTGCGAACAAATAGGTGCGCAAATTCTCTATATCTGCCGTGGAAAAAACAACATTTCCGTGACCAGTCATGTGAACATATGGATACAAAAATAAATCCGCAGATCCCGCCTCCACATAAGGAACGTTCTTCGATATTCTCGTACCAAGTGTTTGATTACAAAAAGTCACCAAGTTCGGAACTGCTGTTGGGTTGGCATAATAATCACCACCACCGCTGTATTTTAAAACTGCCAATTGATACGTATCTTGGGCAAAAGAAAAGGGACTGAAATACCCAAAAAAGAAAAGTAAAAATCCTAATTTAATATTTGACATGTCTTTCCTTTTTTTCTTCGTAAATATCGCCGAAAGTCACTAAAATTCCTGTTTCTTCAACATTTCCAAAATCAGGATTCACAGCTGTTCCAAAAGTTTTCATAGATGGAGAAAGATGCATGTATATATTCACTAAAGGTGGTATGAACTCTCCTCGCTCACGGACATAATTATTTAATATCTTAAAATCTTCCTTGAAATTATTCCCATCGAAAAGCTGGGTATAGCTCATTTGTGCGTGCGCAATTTTTAGTGGCTGAAATGGTTTCATTAAATTTTCTTTATCAGGGAAATATAAATCCATGAAATACAATAAGATATTCCTGCACTCCTCATTATAACTTGCATACATCGTTACCTTTCCGAAGAAATACTTTAGATGAGGTCGTGTTCGGACGATAGCACCCAAACCGTCCCAAATATTGTCCAATGCAAACAAGCCTTTTCGTGGGTTAACGGAGGGTTGGAAATTGGGTTGTACCCAAGAACGTCCCAATTCAATTGTATTTGGCAAATAGTCCAAAATAAATTTCTTTGTGAAATCAAAATAATGGGCAGTCGACAAATGTATTTTACCTGGCGTTTGAATAGCTTTTGAACATTCAATAAACCGATAACCCCCAATAATTTCCTCATCTTCAGGAGACCAAACAATCAATTGTTCGTAGCAAATTTCATCCGTATCAAAATGATCTAAATCCAAGTCTTCTCCGGTTCCACCGCCTGCTTGACGAAAAGTAATCTCTCTAAGACGACCAATTTCTTTTAAGATATTTGGAGCATTGTGAATGTTGATACAATATATTTCATTGTCGCCTTTACGTGTTTTGCGAATAAAACAATCTGGGGTCAATTCCGACTTTAAAGCCGCTCTATCTATTGGCTGAATGATTTTCTTTTCTGTCATAATTTTATTTACTTTCCAATTGATAGACTTTTTCTTTAACCCATTGGGCTTGTTGTACACTTGATAATTTTGGGTCTAAATTCTTTGCTGGAATAGGATCTCCAAATGTCATCGTGATTGTGGTATTCTTTAGTTTGAACAATTCATTTGATAAATACAGCATTTCGATATTTGCCTTAATTCCCAATTTAGATCTTAAATTAGACAAACCGTAAAAAAAATTACTCAAATGCCCATCAATATGCATTGGAACAATTGTTCTGTCGTTTAGTTTTGATAAAGTTATAAAAGTTTTTTTCCATGCTAAATCACGAACTTTACCCCCTGTCTTCCGGCTTACTAAACCTGCAGGAAATATGCTAACCAAATAATCCGACGCGAACAATTCATTGATTTTTTCTCGTTTTGATTTAGAATTTTTCCCGTGTTTATCTACTCCCAGAAAAAAACCATTCAGTCGGTTTAGATTGAGCAACAAATCGTTGACAATGTACTTCAAATCTGTTCTAGTCTCTCTCAAACCTGAAACCAACGCAATAGCATCCATTCCACCCAAAGGGTGATTCATAGCTAAAACTAATTTGCCTTCCTTTGGGAGTTTCTCTAAATTTTTAAGAACTATTTTTATGTTCAATAACTTCATTACTTCATCACAAAAGTCAGCATCCATAGCGTCCGGACATTCCCTCATGAATTGATTGATTTCATCTTGGTGAAGTATACGTTCTAAGTACTTAAGAACAAATCTAGGTATCCATTTCAATAGGCCCGGCTTCTTGCTCGCTATTAACTTTCGAATATTAATTAAATTCTCTGTGGGCATCTTTTATTGCTTGGGGCAGTTTATTCCGATTGCTAATTTAATTTATTTTGCCACAACAAGATACAAAATACACCATTTTTAAAGGAAAAAAATCTGAAAAAAATAGCTTTTTATCGATAAACTCAGAGCATATTCATTAGATTTGTAAGGCAACAAAAATTAACAATTAACACATGATTCAATTATCAGATAGATTGTTAGGGATGGAGGAATCCGCAACCCTTGCAATGTCCAAAAAAAGTAGAGAACTCAAACAATCTGGTAAAGATGTCATTTCCTTGAGTCTCGGCGAACCGGACTTTTACACGCCTGATTTTGTGAAAATAGCCGCCAAGCGAGCCATTGACGAAAATTACACAAAATATACACCCGTATCTGGTTACGACGACTTACGTGAAGCAATTGTAAATAAGTTCAGCCGTGATAATCAATTAAGCTACAAAAAGGAAAATATTGTTGTTTCCACAGGCGCAAAACAATCGATAATTAATGTTGTCATGAGCGTTATGAACGCTGGAGACGAGTGTATTATTCCTGCACCTTACTGGGTGTCATACGTTGAAATGGTGAAAGTTGCTGAAGGTATTCCTATAATTATTTCTGCAAGTATTGATCAAGATTTTAAAATTACACCCGCGCAATTAGAAGCAGCCATTACACCAAAAACGAAGTTGATGATCTTTTCAACTCCCTGCAATCCTACTGGCTCTGTTTATACAAAAAATGAGTTGGCTGGTCTTGCAAAAGTAATTGAGAAATTCCCTCATTTACTGGTTATTTGCGATGAAATTTATGAGCATATTCGATTCGAAGGTGACAATGAAAGTTTAGCGCAATTCCCGGAAGTGTTCAACCAAGTTGTTACTGTTAACGGTGTTTCAAAAGCTTGGGCCATGACAGGTTGGCGGCTTGGATATATTGGTGCACCGAAAATTATTGCTGATGCTTGTGAAAAAATTCAAGGCCAATTTACATCAGCAACTTGCAGTATTACGCAACGAGCTACAATTTCAGCTGTAAATTCGGACCCAAAAGTTTTAGATGATATGGTTTCTGCGTTTAAAAACCGCAGAGATTTGGTTTTGAATTTCCTAAACGAAATACCGGGTGTAAAAATAAATATACCCAAAGGTGCATTTTATGTTTTCCCTGACATAAGTTCTTTCTTCGGGAAATCTTATGGAGATAAGTTTATCAGTAACTCTAGCGATATGGCAATGTATCTTTTATCCGAGGCGCTAGTGGCGGTTGTTGGTGGCGATGCTTTTGGAGATAACAATTGTATCCGCTTTTCGTATGCTACTTCTGAAGACATATTGACAGAGGCGCTTTCTCGTATTAAAGAAGCTCTTGCTAAATTGAAATAAATGAGTGTACAAGAAGTATTTGAGAAATTCAATCAATTAAGAATTGCCGTAATAGGTGACGTTATGGTGGATGCTTACATCCGAGGTAAAGTGATACGCATTAGTCCTGAAGCACCTGTTCCAATAGTTGCAAATTCAAAAAAAGAAGACCGCCTTGGAGGTGCGGCAAATGTCGCGCTGAATTTAGTTGCCCTAGGTGTTCAAACTCAATTATTTTCGGTTATTGGTCAAGATGAGGCTGGTGAATTGCTAGAGAAACTAGTGAAAAGTGAAAAAATAGGAACGGGATTGGTGAAAAGTAAGGATAGACTTACAACCATTAAAACGCGCATAATTGGCAATAGTCAGCATATTTTACGCGTAGATACTGAACAAACGGACGACATCAATTCAAACGAAGAAGGCCAACTTATTTCAGCTTTAAAAGCTGCAATGGATAAAGGTTTAGACGCAATTATTTTTGAAGACTACAACAAAGGTGTTCTAAGTGAGCGTGTGATTTCAGAAATAATTTCCCTGGCTAAAAAGCGGAATATAATTACAACGGTAGATCCTAAAAAAGTAAATTTCTTTAGTTTTAAAGGCGTTACTTTATTTAAACCAAACTTAAAAGAATTAAAAGAAGGTTTAGGGCGTGATTTTCGCTTTGAGGAATTCGAACTTTTTGAGCAAGCCGTTATTGACTTGGAAGCTGAATTAAAAAACGAAATAACTTTCGTCACACTTTCAGAACATGGCGTCTATATTAAAAAAGGAATCGAAAGAAAATTGTTGCCTGCCCATATCAGAAATATTGCGGATGTCAGTGGTGCCGGAGATACCGTTATTGCAGTTGCCACATCCTGCTTGGCTGCGGGTATGAAACCTCAAGAAATGGCGAACATCTCTAATATCGCGGGTGGATTGGTCTGTGAAATGAGCGGTGTTGTAGCCATCGATAAAAATAAACTTCTTGAAGAAGTTTTAAATTACTCGAATGGACATTAGAAGTTTTAGGGAGAAATTTAACCTATTTATTTATGGGTCAAAAACGAAAGTTACAACAACACTCAGTATATCTTACATTCTAGTTTCTTTGTTTTCTATTGGTGTTCTAGTTTATTATTTTGGTTTTCCTTTAAATGAAGAAGAAAAATATCTAGCCTTTGTATTACTTCAATACAGTTTTGCATTCTATATTTTACGGTTCCTCGTCAAAATTATTTACGAATTTGATGTTCCAACATTTCTTAAAAACAATTGGTTTGAAGCTTCTGTTTTAGGACTCTTAGCCTTGGAAGGACTCTTTTATAACATCACCGGACATTTTTTAATAGAACCCCTATTTACCAGTATGGGGCTGGAGAACTTCAATGATTTTTCAATGATTTTTGTCCAACTCTTCATTTTCGTTTTGATGATCACCTCGGTCGTAAAACAACGTAGATTTAAATCGTGGACAAAAGTACATCCCGGCTGGCTCTTCACGATTTCGATAGGATTATTGACAATAATTGGTGCAGGTTTATTAATGCTTCCGGAAATGTCGAAAGGAGGAGTAGGTTTTGTAGATGCTCTTTTCACGGCCATGTCCTCAGTTAGTGTAACAGGATTGACCACTTTTGAGATTTCACATGTTCTCACCTTCAAAGGACAAGTAGTTGTTATTATACTCATGAAACTTGGTGGTTTGAATACCATCGCTTTCGGCGCATTAATGCTCGTAGTTGCTAAATTTGGGGTTGGAATCAAATACCACGAAGTAATAGAAGATTTTGTCAACAAAGATTCCATTCTGAAAGCAAATTCGATGTTGGCTAAAATTGTTTTGTGGTCAACAACAATTGAAATAATAGGCATTATTCTACTTTATTTTGGATTTGGTAATCATGGTATTTTTGCAGATTCTGGAACCCGTTTCTTCCATTCTGTTTTTCACGGTATATCTGGCTTTAACAATGCCGGACTCTCATCACTACCGGGTGGAATGATGAATCCAGCTGTCCTGCACAATACTTTCGTTCACACTATTTTAATGATACTTTTCTTCTTAGGTGGATTTGGTATGATATACGTTTTCGATCTTTTCGAAATCAACCGACTGCGTGAAAGGATGCGTACACCTTGGAAAAAAATAGAATTTGGGACGCAAATTTCTCTTTATTTTACGCTTGCGCTATTGTTCTTAGGAGCCATAGTTTTCTTTATCTTCGAATACAACAATAGCTTGCGCCACGATAGTTTCTTGGATGATTTAGTGACTTCATTTTTTATGTCCATGACAACCAGAAATGCAGGTTTCAATGTTGTAGATACCGCCACCATGACAATGCCCGTTTTAATTGTTTTCCTTTTCTTAATGTTTATAGGCGCCTCATCAGGTTCAGCGGGTGGAGGTATTCGGACTTCAACATTCGCCGTTATTTGGGCATCCGTAATTTCGACTATTAGAGGAAAAAAACATACCGAATTATTCAAACGAACAATTCAGAACGATGTAGTGTTAAAAGCGTACGCCATTACAATATTCTTCGTCGTTGGAAACATAATAGGCCCATTTGTACTGGCTATTTCAGAAGCCGATTTATTGGCTTCAGGGAAATATGATTTTA
This sequence comes from Crocinitomicaceae bacterium, assembly GCA_041688525.1. Classification (GTDB taxonomy): domain Bacteria; phylum Bacteroidota; class Bacteroidia; order Flavobacteriales_D; family Crocinitomicaceae; genus UBA2040. Next base: position 17,673 of record JBDNIA010000240.1, read on the forward strand.
TGGATTTGGTTTTCGAACATGTGTCGGCAGCAAGTACTGTTGGATTATCCAGGGGAATAACTTCAGAATTGAGTGATGTTGGTAAATTTGTACTGATTATAGCCATGTTCATCGGGCGTGTCGGCACTTTAACACTAGCTTATTTAATTGGAAAGAAAGTAATTAGTAGAAATTATAAATATCCAACAGGTCATACAATGTTGGGATAAGTAACATGGAAAATAAAATAGTAAAACCTTACGGCAACGAGAATAAATCAAAAAAAGAGGAAGTGCGTGAAATGTTTGACAATATTTCAGGTAAATATGACTTTTTAAATCACTTTCTTTCGCTCGGCATAGATAAAATTTGGCGTAAAAAAGCCGTAAACGCTTTGCGCGAAATAAAGCCGGAACGTATTCTTGACATAGCAAGCGGAACGGGTGATTTTGCCTTGGCTGCGCTAAAATTAAATCCCAAAGAAATTGTTGGATTGGATCTTTCACCCGGAATGGTTTCCGTTGGCCAAAAGAAAATGGAAAAAAAGGGAGTTACCAATATTATTAAAATGATGGTTGGTGACAGTGAAAAACTGCCTTTTGATGATAATTATTTTGATGCATTAACGGTTGGTTTTGGTGTTCGAAACTTCGAAAATCTGGAAGTTGGGCTGGCTGAAATGTTGCGCGTGGTTCGCCCAGCAGGGAAATTGGTAATCCTTGAATTTTCTAAACCGAAAAAATTCCCCATCAAACAGGCTTTCAGTTTCTACTCAAAAAATGTCATTCCATTTTTAGGGAAAAGCATCTCAAAAGACGATAAAGCTTATGCCTATTTGCCCGAATCTGTAGCTGCATTTCCCGAAGGAAAGAATTTTACAACTATACTGGAAACTATCGGATACAAATCTATTAATGCCAAGTTGGTTTCTGGAGGAATAGCAACGATTTATTCGGGTATTAAATAGCTACTTGCAATATTCGAACAACGAAAACGTTCAAGCAACAATGATGAAGTGGAGTCTCTTTATAACTTTGATTTTTTATACTGGAATTGCTTATGGGCAGCATCAAAAGTCTAAGAATTATTCCCGATTTGATGAAAGACGAGCGCATTTTGGATTTATGCTTGGAGTGAACTCCGCAAGCAATACGATCTATCAAAATGCCGACTCCTATAAATTGTACAACGTCAAGTCAATCGTATCTAATTCTCAATCTGGAGGACAATTAGGTATTGTATCAACTTTGAAACTTTGGGGGCCAACAACTCGACTTCGTTTTCTCCCTTCTCTTTCTTTTCAAG